>NZ_SIXC01000006.1 GCF_004309735.1 Desulfovibrio legallii | reverse complement strand
CCTACACGGCGGGCGGCTGCTTACGCAACCGCCAGGGCATTTCATCTTTGAAATGCCCTGGAACAGATTACCGTTGAGAATATGTATTCTCAACGGTGAAGACACGCTCGTTCTGGCGCTTAAACGCGCAAATAAATTGCGCTTGCGCAGTGCCGGAGTGGGCGTCTTACTTGCTCTGGGACGCGGACGGGGCACTTGGCGCGGGGGGCTGGGCCGGATTCTGCGCAGAGGTCTGGCCGGAAGCAGCGCCCGATGCCGCTCCGGAGTCGGCCGTGCCCGCAGCGGGACTTGTCGGCGCATTGCCGGGCATAAAGCTCTGCAGATCGCGCGAAACGGCAAAGGTGCGCAGCTCGGCCGCGGCGGCCTGGGCAAAGGGAGAATCCTTATAATCGCGCACAATGGCTTCTAGCAGCATCTGCGCCCTGGTGGCATCGCCCAGTTTACGGTACAGACGCGCCTCACGGAAGCGCAGGCCGGGGTATTCCGGCGAATTCTGCGGCACAAAAGCGTTATAGCGCGCCAGCCACTGCAGCGCCTCAGGCACGCGGTTGCCCA
This sequence comes from Desulfovibrio legallii, assembly GCF_004309735.1. Classification (NCBI taxonomy): domain Bacteria; kingdom Pseudomonadati; phylum Thermodesulfobacteriota; class Desulfovibrionia; order Desulfovibrionales; family Desulfovibrionaceae; genus Desulfovibrio; species Desulfovibrio legallii. Next base: position 220,333 of record NZ_SIXC01000006.1, on the reverse strand, counting down.
CTTCGCAGATGTCCATGAGGGCCAGCATAGCGTCCTTAATGCGCTGGGGGTCGGCCTTGTCCGAACGTTCGTCGTGCAGCCGGGTGAACAGCTCCACCACCTTCCTGTTCAGCTGGTAGGCAGCGGCGATATCCTTGCGCTGTTCGGCGTCGCGCGCCAGAAAATAGGTGGCGTAGGCCCGCTGGTACAGGGGGATGTCGGGCTTGTCCGCCAGTTTGTGCCACATGGCCAGGGCCGGACCGTTGAGGTTGAGATTCTGGGCTGAAAGAGCCATGGCGTAGTCCAGCTGGTTGCGCAATTGGGGGCGCAACGGCCAGGTGGAAACCAGCCTGCCCAGATCCAGAATCTTGTCCCACGCGCCGGCCTGCAGATAGCGGTTAAAAAAGGTCACAAAAGCGCCTTCACCGTACTGCGGGTTCATGGGGGAGGCCAAGAAGGGGCTGAGCATCTCCAGAGCGCGTTTTTCCTCGCCCCGCTCCAGCAGGCCCTGGGCCAGGGCGTAGCGCAGGCGCGGATCCGGCTGGCCGTAGCGTTCGCGCACCAGCGGGAAGCCGTTCCAGAGGATCAGGATGCGGCCGTAGTTGCCTTCGGCCAGAGCATTGGCCAGTTCCTTCTGAAACGCCATCCAGATGAGGTCACGGGCCTGGGGCACGCAGGAGTTTTCCGGATAGGCGTCAATAAAGTCCGCAGCCTTGCCCATGGCTTCAGTATAGTGCCCATTCCAGTACTGCCACATGGCTTCTTTGAGCCGGGCCAGCACCGCCTGCGGAGCCTCGCCGCCCGCTGACGCCAATTCACTGTAGAACTTGGGCATATTTTTGTCAGCGGCACGCGCAAACACCTGGCTCATGGCCGCATAGCTGATGGGCGCATCGTAAATGCCGCCTTCCGCCAGACGCAGACGCGCCACCCAGGCGGCAAGCGTGCCGGGGAACAGATCCCGCGTGCGCGTATAAACAAAATCCGCAGCCTTGTCCGCGCCCAGACGGGAATACATGTCGCCCATTTTAAGCAGCAGGGCATCCGTCCCCTTAGCCTTGGGCACCAGGTTGTGGTACAGCCAATACATGGGCAAGGCCGCTTCGGGATGCCCCAGCGCCTCGTTGTTACGGGCCTGCAGCAGCAAAAAGTCGGGCTGGTCTATATAGTGACGGGGCCAGCGCTTGCTGATGAAGTCCAGAATAAGCTGTGCCTTGTCATATTTTTGTTGCTGATGCAGGGCTGTGGCCAACCCCACGGAGGCCTCCATGAGTGCGGAAGATTCCGGATACTTGTCCAATACCAGCGCAAAGGATTGCTCTGCCGCCGCATTGCGGCCCTTGGCCATCTGCGCCTGCCCCAGGGCCGTAAAACCCTGCGCCACGCCGGGATAATCGGGATACCGGCGATACAGAGCCGCCAGATAGCCACCGGCGTCCACCAGATTGCCTACATTGACGTTAGCCAGCCCCAGACGCAGCAGGGCGTCGGGCACGCGCGGCGAACGCAGGTTGGCGTGCATGGCCTCGCTGGTGGCGGACACAATGGGCTCAAAGCCCGCCAGGGGATCGTTGACGTAACGGGCCCAAAGGCAGTCACTGATGTGGTAGAGGGTCGCCTCCCGCTGCTCCGGCGTCAGGTTGGGCAGGTTGCGGATCTGCTCCAACTGGGGCAAGGCCTCATCATACTTGCGCTCCTGCAGCAGGCGCTCAGCTTCGGCCAGCATTTTGGCCGGATCTGCCGGTTTGGGCACGGGATTGCCCTGCTCGTCCACATAGACGACCGGACGCGGCGCTTCTGTAGTCGCCGCTTCCTCTTTTTCCGGTGTTTTTTCGGGTAGGCCAAGCACCTTACCGCTCACCTTGCCGGAAACTTCCGGGCTCCCGGCAGTGGCCGGCGGCGGGGCCGCAGCCTGTGAGGATGCCGAGGCCGACGGCGATGGCTGCACAGGCGCAACCGCGCCAGGGGCGGCCGGGGACGGCGCGCCGGGCGCCGCGGCTTTGGCCGACGGCCTTATTCCTGGGGCTGTCGGCTGCTCCGGACCCGATCTGGAAGCACGTTCAGGGGGCGTGCCCTGGGGAGCCGTTTGCGGGGAGGTCCCCTTGGGCGACGGCGCAGCTACGGCCGCAGGGGGTTGCGCCGCAGGATCTGGAGAAGGCCTGTCCCCCTCTGCCGGCGTGCCGGACGGAGGCGTTGCACTGGCGGGGCCGGGCCCAGCGCCCCTGGTGGTGGAGAGGAACTTCTCCGGAGGCCAGTTTTCCGGCCCGCCGGGATTGACGGGGCTGCGCAGGCTCTGGCGGCCTCCGGGCATTTCCGGCGCGGCCTGGGCTGCGGACACATCGCGCAGAAAGGCCGGCCCCACGCAACGGGAAGGCAGGCCAACGCCCGTTAAGGTCAGGGCCAGACCCACCGACAGCAGTCCACGCCGCAAGAGGCCCCGCCCGCGACGGCGCGGTCTGGCCGTGTCTTTTGCGATGCGTGTCTGTAGCCGGTCTGCGGCGGCTGCCGTATTCTGATTCACCTGTTCCCGCCGAACATAAAAATTTTGCCGCCCATGCGGGCGCGCTGCATTATGCAAAAAAAGTGCCTAGGCCTGCCGTTTTTTCAGCTTCTCAATAAGGGTAGTGCGTTTGATGCCCAAAAGCTCGGCGGCCTGATTTTTGACGCCCTGGGCCGAACCAAGAGCCTCATCAATAAGGCGACCTTCCACCGCGTCCAGAAAGTCTTTCAGATTCAGCCCCTGGTCGCTCAGCACGGCCAGGTCCGGCCAGACAAAGGCCCCTGTGCCCGCAGGTGTCGGCGCGCCCGTCCGCACGTCGCGGGAGACGGCCGGAACGGCGGGACTTGCGGACGGGGCCGCTTCCTCAACCGGTTCCGGCAGTGCGGCGATGTCGCCCACCTGGTCCAGAATTTTGCGCGGCAGATCGTCCGGAAAGACGGTATCCCCGTCCACCAGGATGCTCAACCGCTCCATGAAGTTTTCCAGTTCCCGCACATTGCCGGGCCAGGCGTAGGCCACCAGTACGCGCCGGGCGTCCGGGGACAGCCCCAGGGGCGGCCGTCCTTTTTTGGCGCAGAAATGGTTGAGAAAATGCCGGGCCAGCAAGAGCACATCGCCGCCGCGCTCCCGCAGCGGGGGCAGGTGCAGGGGGATGACGTTGAGACGGTAGTAGAGGTCTTCGCGAAAGCGCCCGGCCGCTACTTCGGCTTCCAGATCGCGGTTGGTGGCCGCCACAATGCGCACGTCCACTTTTTTGCTGCCCGTGCCGCCCACCCGCTCGATTTCCTTTTCCTGCAGCACCCGCAGAATCTTTACCTGCAGGCTCAGATCCATCTCGCCTATTTCGTCCAGAAAAACCGTGCCGCCGTCGCCCATTTCAAACCGGCCGGGCCGGGAACGAATGGCGTGGGTAAAGGCCCCCTTCTCATGGCCGAAAAGCTCGCTTTCCAGCAGATCCTTGGGAATGGCCCCGCAGTTGATGGGCACAAAGGGCTTTTCCGCCCTTTGGCTGTTGGCGTGCAGGGCGCGGACCAGCAACTCCTTGCCAGTTCCGGATTCTCCGGTTACAAGCACGGTGCTGTCCGTAGGGGCCACCTTGCCCAGCACTTTGAAGACCTCGGCCAAGGTGGTGCTTTGCCCGATAATGCCGCTGGTGTTCACATCCATGAATAACGTCTCCACCTGAAGGCTTTCTTTTGTGTCAATACACTGACACGGACCGGATTGCCAGTAAAAAAGCACCCGCACGAGCCCACGCCGCCATGACCTCTGCCGTCCCCACCCCCCAACCAGCGCTTTTACCGCCCTGCCCGCTGGACGCGGTACGCTCAAAGGTGGACAGCGCCTTGGCCCTGGGCCGCAGCCTGGTCCTGCAGGCCGAGCCCGGTGCGGGCAAAAGCACTCGCCTGCCCCTCTGGCTGCTGGCCGCCCCTTGGCTGCGGCAGCACGACAAGCAAGGCCGCATCCTGCTGCTGGAGCCCCGCCGTGTGGCCGCCCGTGCCCTGGCCCGCTACTTGGCCCGCGCCCTGGACGAAGACGTGGGCCGCACCGTGGGCCTGCGCATGCGGGACGAAACCCGCGTCAGCCACGCCACCAAGCTGGAGGTGCTCACCGAGGGGGTGCTTACCCGCCTGCTGCAGGCGGACCCGCAACTTACCGACACGGCCTGCGTGATTTTTGACGAATTTCATGAGCGTTCCCTCACCTCGGACACGGGCCTGGCCCTGTGCCTGGAAAGCCAAGCAGCCCTGCGCCCGGACCTGCGCCTGGTGGTCATGTCCGCCACGCTGGACGCCGCGCCCGTGGCCGCGTTGCTGGGCAACTGCCCGGTGGTGACCTGCCCCGGCCGCGCCTATCCTGTAGACATCCGCTATCTGCCCCCCAGGCCCGAAACCACAGGATCTCCCGGCGGAGCGCCCCTCTTGTGGCGGCACATGGCCGCAGTCATTGGCGAACTTTGCCGCACAGAGCCGGGCGGCCTGCTGGCCTTTCTGCCCGGCGCGGGCGAAATCCGACAAGTGGCGGCCCTGCTGGAAGGCCGCCTGCCGCCCCATACAGATCTCTACCCGCTCTACGGGAACCTCTCTCCCCAGGCGCAGGACGCGGCCCTGGCCCCGTCCCCGCCGGGACGCCGCAAGGTGGTGCTGGCCACGGCCATTGCTGAAACCTCGTTGACTATTGACGGCGTGCGCATGGTGGTGGACTGCGGCCTGGCCCGGCTGGCCCGGTTTGATCCGGCCAGCGGCCTGACCCGCCTGGTGACGGAGCGGGTCTCTCTGGCCGGAGCAGTGCAGCGCGCCGGACGCGCCGGACGTACGGAACCGGGCCTGTGCTGCCGCCTGTGGTGCCATGCCGAGGACCACGGCCTGCGCCCGACCGCCCGGCCGGAAATTCTGGAGGCAGACCTCTGCGGCCTGACCCTGCAACTGGCCGTCTGGGGAGCGGAGCCCACGGCCCTGCCCTGGCTTGACCCGCCTCCTGCCGCCGCTTTGACCGCGGCCCGCCAGACCCTGCAACGCCTGGGCGCGCTGGACCCCAGGGGCCGCGCCACGGCTCTGGGACGGCGCATGGCCGCCCTGCCGCTGGACCCGCGTCCGGCTCGGATGCTTCTGGGCGCACAGGACCAGGGGCACGGCCCCCTGGCTTGTTGTCTGGCTGCCCTGCTGGCGGAACGCGACCCTCTGGCCCGCGCAGAGGCCCCCCAGCGCGCCGCCGGCTCCATCATGCGAGAAAATAGCGCCGACCTGGGCAAACGCCTGGACTGGCTGTGCCGACCTGCCCGGGCAGGCCGGCAGGACCGGTCACCCCTTTCAGACGGTATGGGGCATGGGGGCGGCGCACAGGCCCGCCTGCGMCGTCAGGCCCTGCGCCTGGCGGGACTGCTGCGCCTGAAAGAAGATATCTTTGCCGTCGCTGCAGCGGACCACAAACACGCCGGCCCAGTGCTGGCCCAAGGCTGGCCAGAACTGACGGCCCAGCGGCAAACCAGGGACGGCGCGCCGGATGCGGTCGGCGGAGCCCGGCCCGGCGTCACCTATCTCATGCGCTGCGGCCGCGCAGCGCGTCTGCCCGCTGCGGACAGTCTGAGCCGCAGCCCTTTTCTGGCCATAGCCGTGGCGGACGGGGCCTCCCCGCACTGTCGCATCCGTCTGGCCGCGCCTCTGGAAGCCGGAGACCTGACCGCCCTGTTCAACGAGGAGATGGTGACGGAAGAGCACGTGGCCGTCAGCCCCAGCGGGCAGGTTACGGCCCGGCGGCAAACCCGGCTGGACGCCCTGCTGCTGGAGGACGTCCCCTTGCCGCGCCCTGCTTCGGAACTGTGCGCGGCCGCCCTCTGCGATTATGTGCGCCACCGTGGCCTCAATGCGCTGCCCTGGGGCGCTGCGGCCCGCCAATGGCGCGCGCGGGTGGCCCTGCTGCGCGACCTGGAAGGCGAGCCCTGGCCAGACCTGAGCGACGCCGCGCTGCTGACAGGCCTGGAAACCTGGCTGACCCCGGCGCTGGCCGGCTGTACCGCCCTGACGGACCTGAATGCCGAGGCCCTGAGCACGGCTCTGCACAGCCTTTTGCCCGGACAGCTTGGACGGCGTCTGGCACAGGCGGCCCCCACCCACTGGCAGGTGCCGTCAGGCGCGTTACGGCCCATTGTTTACGGCGATGACGGCGGCCCCTGGCTGGCCGCCAAACTGCAGGAATTTTTCGGCTGCGTCCAAACCCCAGCCATTGCCGATGGCCGCGTGCCCCTGACCCTGCACCTCAACTCGCCAGCGGGGCGACCCCTGCAGATAACCCGCGACCTGCCCCACTTCTGGCGGCACGGCTACCCTGCCGTGCGGGCCGAAATGCGTGGGCGCTACCCCCGCCACCCCTGGCCCGAAGACCCCACAACAGCCCCGGCCACCGCCCTCAGCGCCAAACGCATGGCCGCTCGCACGGCCAAAAAAGGCTGAAAAAGTCCCGCGCCTGCCCCGCCCCCACAGGCCGTCCGCCTTGACACGCGGCCCAAGACCCTCTACACAAATCCCGTCGCGCTCATAGCTCAGTTGGATAGAGCGACAGCCTCCTAAGCTGTAGGCCGCAAGTTCGATTCTTGCTGGGCGCACCAATATATTTCAAAGGGATACACGGTTTTTCCGTGCATCCCTTTTTTGATTTGGTGGCCGCCTGATGACCAATCTGCGCAAAAATTTTGGAGAAGCAAGCGGGCGCGCTGGTCGGCCTCATATGTGGCGTCACATAACATAAGAATGTACGTCATGCAAAAGCAGAACGTGCAAACCCACACGACGGAAGACCAGCACAGAAAGGCTTTGAGAAAAAGATTGCCAGTTTTGTATGCCTAGCATACAATTTTGATCATCACGGTATGGAGAGTGGTTGTGAACGCCGAGAACGAAAAAATAGCCCACCTATTTCTGGAACTGATCGAAACCGTAACCACGCTGGCCAGGCGGCCCGTGGTTTTTGGAAAAGACATTTTTTACCGGCGCGAGCTGCATAGCATCGCCCTTATCGGCCAATCGGAAGGGATTACCAGCGCAGAGCTGGCAAAATTTTTTGGCATTACGCGAGGGGTAACCCACAAAATTTTAGTGCAGCTTGAAAAGAAAGGGTTTATCCGCAAGACAAAACAGCCGGATAACAACAGAGACATAGCGCTGTACCTGACCGAATCCGGCCAGAAGGTCTTTGCCTTGCATGAGCGCTACCATCAAGAACTCTCACGCGACTTCTACAGTTTTTTGGCAACCAAGAAGCCTTCTGTACGCCGCGAATACATAGATTTTTTGCAGCATGCCCTCAATATGGCCAAAGAACATCTGTAATCAGGAGCGCAAAATGATTATTAAAACTCTTGTGGAAAATACGGCCCTCAATGACACTTTCAGGGCCAATCACGGTCTTTCTTTTTATATAGAAACGCAACAGCACAAAATACTTTTTGATGTGGGTAAAAATGAAAATATAGTATATAATGCAAAGCAATTGGATGTCCACCTGGACCAGGTTGATACCGTTGTCATATCGCATGCGCATCTTGACCATGGCGGCGCTTTGGATATTTTTTTGGAAAATAATTCTACGGCCACAATTTACCTGCAAAAAAGTGCTTTTGAAAAATATTATGCTGTAACCGGCAATACAAAACAGGAAATAGGGCTGAATCGGGCATTAAAAACGCATCCACAGGTCAGACTTGTGGACGGATTTATACGCCTTGATGCAGAACTTTCCCTGTTCAGCAAAATCCTGGGGCGAAAGCTGACGTCACCGCTCAACGCCTGCCTCTGCAAACAAACGCGGCAAGAAATCGTCCCTGACGACTTTGAGCACGAACAGTGCCTTGTGGTGGAATCAGAAGGGAAAAAGCTCCTTTTTGGCGGTTGCGCCCACAACGGCATCGTCAATATTCTGGAACGGGGAGAAGACATCTGCAAGACGCAATTTGATTTTGTATTTTCGGGATTCCATTTGTTTGACCCCATTACAAAGACGCCGGAGAGCCCGGAACTGGTTGCCGCCATCGCCCAAGAACTGCTGCGCCGCAAAACGGTCTTTTATACCGGGCATTGCACAGGCCAGGAGGTTTTTGCCAGACTGAAAAAACTGATGGGTAAAAAAATTGAATACGCTTCCGCCGGTTCTCAGATATTCGTCTGAAGTCCGTCACGCAAACGGAGTGGCAGGCGTGCGCAAAGGCACGCCTGCCACCGCCAAGCGTTCGGCTGCGCGGCGCGCCGAGGAGTGTAGCATGACGGCGCAACCGGCCTCGCAGCGGCGGCTGCAATGGCGTCTTCAGGCCTTGCTGGTATGATTTTTGGCGTAGGATGCAGGAAAGAGCCGCGCGAGCGGCCAGATCTGAGGGGAAAAAATCTGCCTTACGCGGAGATTCGTTTAGCCTTTTCCGTAATAAGGTCGTCCAGGCATATTTTACATAGGGATTGCAGTGAAATTCCCTGACGCTGGGCCTCCTGGTTCAGTGCTTCCACCATCCAGATGGGAAGTTCAAGATCAATGCACATGGGGCTGTTGGGCTTGACGGCATGCGCCATATTGGCAAAAGGCATAACGCTTCCGCCATTATCAAAATATTCCTCAAAATTATTATTGGCAGCATTTTTCATATATCTGTACCTCGTCTTTTCTGGCCAAACGCACTGAAATCAGGTGGGTGCATCCACTGTGAAGCGAAATCAATGCGGTCCAATATCTCTCATTAAGCATTCTTATGCACGCATAAATATGTTTCTCACAATTGGTTAGCGGAAATACCAAAAGGTTTTTGTCCTGCCACCAATCTTTAGCCTCTTCAAAATTTACGCCCCGCAAATCCTTACTCAATTGTGATTCTTGTTCACATAATTCTTTTTTCATCTTCATTATCTACACACATTCTGCGGAACATGCAATAAAATTTTATTTTTTTACCTGCGTGGCAGGGTATCCCTCCACGCCGTTCCGGCGGCGGTTCGCCACAGCCCGACCGCGTCGCTCCGCTGGGCCGCTCTTTTGTGCAACCCCCTGCCCCGGCCTACTGCGGAAGCAGAGCGCCCAGCGACCCCCGCAACGTGGAACAACAAAACGCCCATGGGAGCCATGGGCGTTTTGTTGTCAAAAGCCGGCACAGACGCCGTGTAAAAGCGCCGCGCCGCCAAAGGCGAATACGGCACAACGCGCTAGAACTGATAGACAAACGTCACGCTGGCGTTCCAGGCGTCGGCCGTGCGGTCGTTTTCACCATTCATACAGCTGTTTCCCCACACGGAATCGGATTTGTCCAGAAACAGAGCGTCGTAGTACAGACTGCTGTAAATGGTAAAATTCTCATACATTTTGTACTTGTTGCTCAAGCCCACTTCCAGCAGCCCGTCGTTGCGGGTCAGGTACAGGCCTTCGCGTCCGGCATAGCCAGCGTTGTCGTTGGGGGCCATCCAGCTGCCCGTGGCGCTGTGCAGTTTTTTGAGCACGCCGGGGTCGTTGGTGCCGCCGATATAATTAACGCGCAAAGTGTGGCTGAGGTTCTCCACAAAACTCATGTCCTTCAGCCGCGCGCCCACACCCCAGGTGCCGGCCATGGATTTGCCCAGCAGGCTGTCACGCCCCATGATAGGGTCGCCGTGGAAGGCAAATTCCGAGAAGCCATTGGGATTGTTGGGGTGGATGCTGGGCATGCGCTCCGAACCGTTGCCCAGGTCGTCGTCATCGCCGGAGGTATACCAGCCATAAATGCCGGGCACGCTCCACTCCAGCTTGTACTCAAGCAGCAACGAGGCCAGCCAGCCGGAACGATTCAAAGAAGAATTATCGTACTGCACGGAACCGTACACCGCGTCCCACGAAATCCTGAAAGGCTCAAAAGCCGTAACTTGGCCGGGCAAACCCGCCCAGACGGCATTACCGTATTCGCTGAGTCTGCGGTCGGCATGCGCCCCTCCCTTGGGCGGCAGCAGGGGCAAGAGCCCTGCCCGCAGCCCTGAACCAGCGGCATAACTGTTGTAACGGCTTATCTGGGCTTCGTTGACATTGTCATAGTTGATGGCCGGACCAATGCCGGCATACAGGCCCCACGGCGTCAGGCTGAGCCCGTCGAAGGTCAGCGGCACGGTCAGGCCCACGGCGTCCAGGTTGTCCATGTAGCCTGGGTTGCGGTTGGTGGCACTGGTGGAATTGTCGTTGAGAACGCGCACCCAAAAAGCCGTCAACCCCACATTTTCCGTAACTGCGTAGGAAGCCGTAATGCCCGCCGCATCGTCAGCCAGTACCTGGCTGTTGTTGATAAAGTCGGGCAGTTGGATGGGCTGAATACCCATGCGCACCTTGAGGTCCGCCTGCGGCAGCATCCAGTCCAGATACGCGCCCTTAATTTTTACCCAGTCGCCGTCCGCGCCCAGAGCCCCGCCGCTGGCATTGGAACCCCAGTACTGCCCCATGCCGCGGTTATAACCGCCCAATTCGATCTGTACGGTGCCGGAAAGACGCTCGGACGCCGCCGCGTCCAACTGCAGACGCACCTGCTGGGCCGCTTCAAATTCGTCTTCGGTACTGCTGAAGCCCGTCCGCTTGCCGCCGGACGTAAAATTGCCGTTCTGTCCATAGTTAAAATTGTATGCCCAACGGCCTTTGGCAGTAAAATCAATAGCGCTGGAGCCAACCGGCAGCGCACACAACATCCCGGCAGCCAGCAGCAGCACAACAACCCTTTTCATCCCGCCTCCTTCAATTTGGTTGCCTTTCCTGAACACACTGCCGCAGCAGCGCATTGTCATCCCGGATTCAGATTATACAGGGGGGTTGTTATTACTATGCCTATTCATGATTTTTTTCCAGCGCATTTTTACGACCGAACAGCCACACCGGCAGCTGTGCGTCCCGTCAGGATGCCCGCTCCGCCCAGGGGATGCGCCGGCATAGGGCTCCCAGCACGCAGCGCGTCCAAAGGCTGCCACTGACAAAATGCATCACTGCGATTTTGTTTACATTACCTGAAACAATTCTCCCTATTTATTACAATCCCGTGTCATCGTTTTATTTTTATATTAATGACGATAAGTTACATCCGAATACCGTCTGACAATGCCGTTGTATATCTGCGCTGCCCAGTGGCCTGGGCGTACGGATTTGCCTGTTTTACGGCCAGGCGGTGGGGCGACCCGCCCCTTTTACACCTGACCGTGGCGTGACGCGGGTCGCAGACACAACCCATACGAAGGAAGGAGGCGAGGGATGAGGAAACTGGCGACACTTCTGCTGGCGGCGGCCATGCTGCTGGGGACGGCGGGACAGAGCCTGGCGGTGGACTTTCAGATCAAGGGGCGCTGGCAATTTGCCTTTGACTACATCAACGGCGGCAACTTTATGGGGAAAGACCGCGCCGGAAACCACACCATCGGGCAGCAATGGGCCGCCATGCGGCAGCAACGCGACGCATTTGAAGCCATTCAGCGCATGCATGTGCAACTGCACGCCATCGCCTCGGAAAATCTTTCGGGCACAGTGTTTTTTGAAATCGGCGAACAGCGCTGGGGCATGGATTCCCAGGGCGGCGCGCTGGGCGCGGACGGCACAGTGGTCAAGGTCAAGCAGTCGTATATCGACTGGAAGGTTCCGCACACGCCTCTCAAACTGCGCATGGGCCTGCAGGGCGTCAAACTGCCGGGCTACGCCATTGACAGTCCGGTATTTCAGGACGATGTGGCCGGCATTACCGCTTCATGGAAATTTAACCCGCATGTGAGCGTAACGGGCGTGTGGATGCGGCCCTATAACGACAACTGGACCGGCAACAACAAACGCCCGGCCAACTACATGGACAACTTTGATCTGTTTGTGCTGAGCCTGCCCGTAACCTTTGAAGGGCTTAAAATCACGCCTTGGGGCATGGCCGGAGGCATGGGGCCCAACTCCGTCTACAAAAACAACATGGTCGTCAACCGGCCCGGCGGCAGTAAAGCCTTTACCCTGGCCAACCACAACAGCCAGCAGGGCATTGACGGGCTGCAGATCCGCGACGGCCTGTACCCGGCGGCCTTCAGCAGCCGACGGCCCCAATCCACTCTCTGGAGCAGTGAATACAGCACCATGGCCTGGGGCGGCCTTACCGGCCAGTGGACCCTGTTCGACCCCTTCCGGCTGACCTGGGACTTTACCTACGGCAGCGTGGACCACGGACGGGAATACCTCAACCGCCAGGGCTGGTACGGCATGCTGGTGGCCGAATACGCCACGGACTGGGGCCTACCCGGCCTCTACGGCTGGTACTTCAGCGGCGACGACGCCAATCCCGACAACGGTTCGGAGCGCCTGCCCTACGTAGTCACGTCCAACAACCTGACCAACTCCCTGTCCACTTTCGGTTACCGGGGCAACCCCATCATGGGCGGCGGCAAGGGCATTCTGGGCACCAACCCATCGGGCACCTGGGGCGTGGGCGCGCGCGTCAAGGACGTTCCTTCGCTGGAAAACCTCACCCACACCCTGCGCGTCAACTACTTCGGCGGCACCAACAACACAAAGATGGCCTCTTACATCACGGGCCGCTAGGGACGCGACAACGACGGCCGCCAGATCTACCGCAACAATACGGACTTCAACTCCTTCGGCACCTACCTCACCACTTCCGACACGGGCATTGAAGTCAACCTGGACAGCAAATACAAGGCCACAGAGAACCTGACTTTTGTGGGCGAATTGGGCTACATCCACCTCTGGCTGGACAAAGACGTCTGGGGCCAATACCAGAACATTGCCGGCACCAGCCTGAACATGAAGGACGCCTGGAAAGCCTCGCTGAACGTTATCTACGCTTTCTAGGGCAGATCACCTTTGAGAATCTGTATTCTCAACGTTTACGGCACGTTCGTTTCGGCGCATAACCGCGCAAATACATAGCTGAAGCTACGCTTGCGCCTCCACGGCGGCGTCTGTTTATAAACCGCCAGGGCATTTCAGGTATGGAATGTTCTGGCGGCTTTTGGCCGTTTTTCCGACGGCATCCGTGCGTGCGTCGACCTTGCCCCTGCCCTCTTTCCGTCCTGCGAGGGGTTCTCTCCTTCAGGCCAGCCCCGCTGCCGCCCGCCAAGCGGCAAAGGCAGCCTGGGCGCGGGCCGCGTAAAGGGCCTTGCGGTCTTTTTTACGGGCGCGTTCGTCCAGGGGGGGCATGAGGCCGAAGTGCACGTTGGAGGGCTGAAAGCGTTTGGCGGGCGTGCGCAGATGCCCCAGCAGCGCGCCCAGGGCGCATTCCGGCGGCGGCGTGGGCAGGTCCCGGCCGTAGGCGCGGGCTTCCAGTAGCATGCCCAGCCAAAGGCCGCAGGCAGCGGACTCCACATAGCCTTCCACGCCGGTGATCTGCCCGGCAAGATAAACGCCGGGCGCGGCGCGCAGCTCCAGGTCCGGGGTCAGGGCCGTGGGCGCATTGACGTAGGTATTCCGGTGCATGCTGCCGTAACGGGCAAATTCCGCCTGTTCCAGGCCGGGCACCAGGCGGAAGATGCGGGCCTGCTCAGATTGCACCAGTTTTGTCTGACAACCCACCAGGTTGCAGGCTTCGCCATTGGCTTTTTCGGCCCGCAGCTGGAGTATGGCCCAGGGGCGGCGGCCCGTGCGCGGGTCCACAAAGCCCACGGGCTTGAGCGGCCCAAAGGTCAGGGTGCGGTCGCCGCGCTGGGCCAGGGCTTCAATGGGCATACAGCCTTCAAAGTGCCGCTCCGACTCGAAGGCGTGGGCCTGTACCGTACGCGCCTCCAGCAGGGCAGTATAAAAGGCTGTGTATTCCTCGCGGCTCATGGGGCAGTTCAGGTAATCCCCTTCGCCGGGGGCGTCCCCCTGTTCCTGGCCGTAGCGCGAAGCGCGAAAGACCACGCTCATGTCCAGCGAATGGGTCCAGACAATGGGCGCAATGGCGTCGTAAAAGTAGCAGTGCTCCGCACCCACCGCCGCAGCCAGGGAAGCGGAAAGCTCTTCGGAGGCCAGGGGCCCGGCAGCGATGACCACGGTCCCTTCCGGAGTGCGGAACGGAGCCAGCACGGGGTCGTCCAGGCCGCACACATTGCGTTCCACCCGGCGGATGCGCGGCTGGGACGCCACCAGGGCCGTGAGCATGGCGGCAAAGGCTTCACGGTCCACGGCCAGGGCTTTGCCCGCGGGCACGCGACAGGCGTCGGCGGCGGCCATAAAACGGCTGCCCAGGGCGCGCAGCTCGGCCTTGAGCATCCCCACGCCCGAACTGCTTTCGTCCGAGCGCAGGGAATTGGAGCAGACCAGTTCGGCCAGGTTGTCGCTGATATGCGCCGGAGAGCGCCGCCCCGGCTTCTGCTCAAAAAGGGTGACGGCCAAGCCGGCTTCGGCCAGATGCAGGGCGCATTCACACCCGGCCAGACCGCCGCCTACCACGGCTATGGATTGCAAAGGCATAGGGAACTCCAGCCGGTTTGCGGAAAAAACATTGTCGGGAAAAAAGACATGATGAAACTCAGGCAGGCAGCTTGCCCAACTTTGACGCAGGGAGCAAGCCCCATGTGGCGCAATGCGCCGCAGCCTTGTGGCAGGCATAAAAAAAGCGGCCCGGCAAGACTTGCCCGAAACCGCTTGTAAAGCCTGCGCAGACCGCGCCGCAGCAGCAATGCCGCTGCGCGCCGCCGTGCGGCCCAGCCCCCGCCGAAGCGCGGCGCAAAACTTGCGGCCGGGCCCCTGGGAGAAAAAACGGGCTAGTTGATCCAGCCGCTCAGGGCGTCCACAATCTTACGGGCCTGCTCAGCGCTGGAAATGGTGAACTTGGACTGCTGCCGGTACTCGCCGCCGGACTTTTTGTAGCGCCGGATGACGAACATGTCCGGGCCGAAGGCGTTTTTCTCCGGCTGCCAGACCTGATAACGGAACAGGATGGTGGTCCAGAGCCCCTTGCTCAGAACGACCTTGTCCAGTTCATTGACTATGGTCTGGCCGTTTTCCTCAAATTGTACTGTAAGGTCGTCAATGCTTTCGTTCAAAATTTCCTCTCTTGCATCCCTTGGGCCGCAAAGCCCCATTCCTTTGCCGCTCTACGACACAGCGGCAAAACCTCAGGCACGGGTCGCGGTCCGCGCGGCCTGAAGCCGCGTCGGCGCCTGCGGGTCATCCGGCATAGTTGGCCAGCAGCCCCTTGATGTTTTCCGGCAATTGGGGGGTAGAAACCTCCATCTCCGCCGGGCCGGGGCCATAATTGTTGCCCAGAATCTGGCCGGAAGCCGTCATGGCCATGAGGTTTTCAGCCATGGTCAATTCCCTTCCGCTGGCCATCTTGTTGCCCAGGATGCGCAGGACGTTTTCACTGCTTTTTACGGGGCTCACGACAGTGAATTCCATGGAGCTCCTCCCTGTTTGCCGTAAAATAGCCTGTTCGGGCGTATGGCGCAAGGGGCCGGCGCTACGGCCGCCGCTCCCCGAAAAAGGCGCGCAAGATTGCGGCGCAGGTTTCTCCCCGCACGCCGCCCATATGCCAGACCCGGTGGTTGGCTTCAGGCGCGTCCAGGTACTCGACGCGGGAAATGACGGCCCCGGCGCGCGGATCTGCCGCGCCGTAAACAACCCCCGCCAACCGGGCGTGCACACAGGCCGCCGCGCACATGGCGCAGGGCTCCAGGGTGACAGCCAGCACGCAGCCGCCCAGACGGTAATTGCCCAGGGCCGCGCCCGCCTGGCGCAGCGCCAGAATCTCCGCGTGGGCCGTGGGGTCGTTGCGCCGGACCACGCCATTGCCGGCGCACGCCAGCAGGCGGCCGTCCGCCGCCGCCAGCACTGCGCCCACAGGCACCTCACCGGCTGCGGCAGCGCGGCGGGCCTCCTCCAGAGCCAGGTCCATGAGCCCTTCCCAGGTCCAGCCCGGCGGCGGCGGCGTGCGCGGACCAGCCGGAGCAAAAACCCGCGCCGCCCTCAAAGGATCACAATCTTGCACAGGTGGCTGACCACTTCTTCCGGCGTATCACAGACAGTAATGAGCTTGTCGATTTCCGCTTCCTTGATAAAGCCCCGGCCCGCCATGCTCTTACGCAGCCACTCCAGCAGGCCGCTCCAGAAGCTGGAATCGTAGAGCACAATGGGAAAAGCGCGGGTGCGGCCCGTCTGCGCCAGCACAAAAGCCTCGGAAAGCTCGTCGATGGTGCCCATGCCCCCAGGCATGACCACATAGGCCATGGCGTATTTGACGAACATGAATTTGCGGATGAAAAAATAGCGGAAGTTGCAGCGCGTCTTTACATACTGGTTGCAGCCCTGCTCGTGGGGCAGCTGAATGTGCAGGCCTACAGATTCGCCCCCCGCGTCGAACGCCCCCTTGTTGGCCGCCTCCATTACGCCGGGGCCGCCGCCGGAAATGATGCCGAAGCCCGCTTGCACCAGCAACCGGGCTATTTTCTCAGCATCCTGATATTCCTGCATATCCTGGGTGCAGCGGGCGGAGCCGAACAGCGAAATGCAGTTGACCTTCAAGGCATTGAGTGTATCCAGGGCCTCCACCATCTCGGCCATGATGCGGAAGGTACGCCAGGATTCGGTGGTAACGGAAGCAAGATCGTCCACAATATTCTGTTGCAGTTCCGGCATAGCGGCTCCTTCATATGAACGGGGCGGCCCAAGGCCGCATCCCGAATTTGAACGCACAGTATAAATGGGGGAGCCGCCAAAGGCAACGGGGCTTGCTTGACGCTGCGCGTCCCTTGCGGCTATGGAAAAGCCTTCTCCCCACTCCGGCATCCGGATGCGGGGGAGGCCCGCCTTGGGGCGACAACTTGCGGAGGCCAGCATGAAAGTTCAATTTCTGGGCGCGGCGCAGACCGTGACCGGTTCCTGTTATATGATCGAAGCCAACGGCAAGCGCTTTTGCGTGGACTGCGGCATGCACCAGGGCAATAAGGCGATTGAAGCCCGCAACCGGGACACCAAGCCCTACCGGCCCCAAGACATCGATTTCATCCTTGTCACGCATGCCCACATCGACCACTCCGGCCTGCTGCCCAAGATGGTGCGCGAGGGCTACGCCAAGCCCATCTACTGCACCCGCGCCACGGGCGAACTGTTGGAGCTCATGCTGGAAGACAGCGCTCATATTCAGGAAATGGAAGCGCAGAGCGAAGCCAGAAAGTATCTGCGGCGCGGCCTGACCAACCCGCCCGCCGCCCTCTACGCCACCGAGGACGCACAAAAAGCCGCCCGCTTCTTTCAGCCCGTGGACTACCACAAGACCTTTGAGCCCGCACCGGGCATCCGCGTCACTTACTACGACGCCGGGCACATCCTGGGTTCGGGCAGCCTGCGTCTGGAGGCCGACGAAAACGGACGCACCACCAGTATGATCTTTTCGGGCGACATCGGGCGGCCCCAGTCCCTTATCGTGCGCAACCCGGAAGAGCCCCCGCAGGCGGACTACGTCTTCATGGAATCCACCTACGGCGACCGCGACCACAAAGATGAGGCCCTGAGCGATGCGGAACTGGCCGAAGCCATTGCCTACAGCTACGGCAAGGGCGAGAAGGTCATTATCCCGGCCTTTGCGGTAGAGCGCACCCAGGAGGTGCTCTACTGCCTGCATGTGCTCAATAAGCAGGGCAAGCTGCCGGCGGACATGCCCGTCTTTGTGGACAGCCCTCTGGCTATCCGCGCCACCGAAGTTTTTGAACGCCACCGCGAGCTTTTTGACGACAACGCCCAAAAGATGCTCAACAACGGCGATAATCCCTTTGCCCTGCCCAACCTGCACTACACCCTTTCCGCCAGCGAATCGCAGGCCATCAACGTCTACAAGGGCCCGGCCATCGTCATTTCAGCCAGCGGCATGTGCAACGCGGGCCGCGTGCGCCACCACCTGCGCCACAATATCTGGCGGCCCGGGGCCAGCATCGTCTTTGTGGGCTACCAGGCTGCGGGCACCCCCGGTCGGCAGCTTGTGGAAAAAGCAAAAAAAATTACCCTGTTCGGCGAAGACGTGGACGTGGCCGCGCGCATTTTCACCATCAACGGCTTTTCCGCCCACGCAGGGCAGAGCCAGCTGCTGGACTGGCTGGCCCCCCTGGTGACCGGCCACTGCGCCAAGGTGGTGCTGACCCACGGCGAAATCAAGGCCCAGACCATCCTGGCCGGGCTCATGGAGCAGAAATTCGGCGTGCGGCCCCTCATCGCCGCTTATCTGGAGGAAATGGTCCTGGAGGGCTGCGACGTGGCCACCACCGTAAGCCACGAAACGCAGGCCCACCCCAGGGTGGACTGGAACTTCCTTACCAGCGAAGTGGAACGCAAGTGGGGCCTGTTCAAAGGGCGGCTTGCAGACGTGGAAGGCCGCCCCTGGCTGGAGCAGACCGACCTGCAGGACGCCGTGGAAAAGCTGGACTACGCCCTTACCCGCCTGCTTTCACGGATGTAGCCCGCCATGCGCATTATTGCAGGACGCCTGGGCGGACGTTTGCTCAAAACCGTGGAAGGCGAAGGCTACCGTCCGGCCATGGGCAGAACGCGGGAAGCGCTGTTTTCCATGCTGGCGGCGCGGGGCCTGAACTGGTCCACAGCGCGGATATTGGACCTTTTTGCCGGCAGCGGCAGCCTGGCCTTCGAGGCCGTGAGCCGGGGCGCGCCGCACGCCTTACTGGTGGAAAGCGCCCCCCAGGCAGTGCGCTGCCTTACAGCCAATACGGCGGCCCTGGGCCTGCAGGACCAGGTACGCCTGCTGGCCGAAGACGTACTGCGCGTGCTCAAGCGCCCGCCGGACGCGCCCTATGACCTGGTGTTCATGGACCCGCCCTACCGCAAACGCCTGGCAGACCCGGCCCTGCGTCTGCTTGTCCAGCGCGGCTGGCTTGCGCCCGGGGCCTTTGTGACCGCCGAAGTGGAAAAAGAAGCCCGACTTTCCCCACCGCCGGAGCTGCGCCCGGAGGTGGACCGACTGCTGGGCCAAACCCGTATCCGCATCTGGACCATGCCATGAAAACAGCCCTCTATCCCGGCACCTTCGACCCTTTGACCAACGGGCACCTGAGCCTTATCCGCCGCGGCTGCGAAGTTTTTGACCACCTCATCGTGGCCGTGGCCGACAACACGCCCAAAAAACCCCTGTTCAGCCATGAAGAGCGGGTAAGCATGGCCTGCGAGGCCCTCAAGGATATGCCCAACGTGACGGTAGAGCCCTTTTCCGGGCTGACGGTGGAATACGCCGCCCAACGCGGGGCCTGCGCCCTGCTGCGCGGGCTGCGCGCCGTTTCGGATTTTGAGTACGAATTCCAGCTGGCGCTCATGAACCGCCGATTGCAGCGCCACATTCAGACCATCTTTCTCATGACCGACTACCAGTGGCTGTTCATCAGCTCCACCATCGTCAAGGCGGCGGCCAGCCACGGGGCGGATATCAAGGGCCTGGTGCCGGAAAACGTCCGTCAGGCCCTGCTGCAAAAATACCAGCAGGGAGAGGTCCGCCAGGGCACACCCTGCCTGGCCCCGCCCTACGGCGGCTTTCGCGTGCTCTGATGCCCGGCAGCGCTCCCCCCTGCGTTCTTCCGCTGCCGGTCATCTGCCTGGCCGGGCCCACGGGTTCCGGCAAAACCGCGGCAGCCCTGGCCCTGGCCACAGCCCTCAACGGCGAGGTGGTCAACGCCGACTCGCGCCAGGTTTACGCCGACTTCCCCTGCATCACGGCCCAGCCCACGGCAGCGGAGCAGGCCCACTGCCCCCACCATCTTTACGGCTTTCTTCCCACAGAACAAAAAATCAGCGCCGGAAGATGGGCGGCAGCGGCCAGCCGCACCATTGCGGCGATTTTAGAACGCGGCCGCACGCCCCTGGTGGTGGGCGGCACCGGGCTCTATTTCCAGGCCCTGCTACGCGGCATGGCCCGCATCCCGCCCGTGGATCCCGCCCTTACGGCCAACCTTACAGCCCGCCTGGAAGCGGAAGGCGCGCCCGCCCTGCACGCAGAACTGGCCGCCCAGGACCCGGGCTACGCCGCGCGCATCCACCCCAACGACCGCCAACGCATTGTCCGCGCGCTGGAAGTGCGCCTGGCCACGGGCCGCCCCTTCAGCTGGTGGCACGCCCATGCCGCCGAAGCGCCTCTGTGCCAAGGCCCGCTGCTGGTGCTGGACGCCCCCTTAGCATGGCTGGAACCGCGCCTGGCCCGCCGTATGGACCTCATGCTGGAGCAAGGAGCTCTGGACGAAGCCCGCGCCGCCCTGCAAAACTGCAGTAATCCCGCCGCCCCCGGCTGGACGGGCATAGGCTGCGCCGAGGCCCTGGCCCATCTGCAGGGCCGCTGTACCCTCGCCCAGTGCCGGGAACTCTGGCTGCGCAACACGCGGGCCTACGCCAAACGGCAGCGCACCTGGTTCCGCGCCCGCAGCGAGGCCGTCTTTCTGCCGCCGGACAATGGGGCGGCTATAACCGCCGAGGCCGCACGCAGTTGGGAAAAACTGCACAAGGGCACTCCATAATACTCCCCGCAGAATCTTTCCCCCATGGCGCGGAAAAACCACCTTTTTCCCGGCCCGTTGCATAACCACACCGGGCAACACCCGCTATTTTAAGAAAATTTTCTCAATCATCTTGTTTTTCCAAGCATAAGAAACCGTTCCAACAGGCTGAACGCCTTGACGGATTGTCGGCTGTGGAGTACCGTTCGGATATCTGCGTGTCGCCCCCGCAGGGATCGTCGGGGCCGGAGGAAGCCCGCTACGCCATGCGCAACGGGCCTTGGGGAAATGTCTGAATGCAAAAGGACAAGCACATGAGGAACGGCACAACACTGCTACTGCTGGCGGCTCTGGCCCTGGCGGGCGCGGCGTGTCTCTCGGGTACCGGGGCTGGAACGGCGGTGGCCGCCACCCTGGAACCCACTGACAGCGGCGCGCCTTCGGCCAAGGTCATGTTCCCGGTCAGCGAGAAGCCCAATCCCAAGGGCTCGGCCATGAAACCTGTGGTCTTCAACCATCTCATCCATGAAAAAAAGGTTGAAAACTGCGAAACCTGCCATCACACGGGAGACCCCGTCGCCTGTACCACCTGCCACACGGTGGAGGGCAAGGCCGAAGGCAATTTCATTACGCTTGACCGCGCCATGCACGCCACCAACATCGCCAAGCGCGCCAAGGGCAACACGCCCGTGAGCTGCGTAAGCTGTCACGAACAGCAGACCAAAGAACGGCGTGAATGCGCGGGCTGCCACAAAATCGTGACCCCCAGCCGCAGCCAGGCTTGGTGCGCCACCTGCCACAACGTGACGCCTTCCATGACGCCCGCCGACCTGCAGCAAGGCATTGCCGACAAGCTGCCGCCCGAACGCAATGAGGAACTGGCCGCGGAGACCGTGCTCTCCCACAAGCCCGTCAAAAACCTCGCGCCCACGGACGCCCCCTACAAGGTCACCATCGACGCCATCACCGAAACTTATGAGCCCGCCGTGTTCTCCCATCGTCGGCACCTTTCCTCGCTCATGGAACGCATCAAGGACGACAAGCTGGCCCAGGCCTTCCATAACCAGCCGGAAATCCTCTGCTCCACCTGCCATCACAGAAGCCCGCTTTCGGCCACGCCGCCCAAGTGCGCCAGCTGCCACACCAAGGATATCGACCCGGCGCATCCGCAGCGTCCCAGCCTCAAGGCCGCCTACCACCTTCAGTGCATGGGCTGCCACCAGGGTATGAATGTGGGACGCCCGAGAAACACCGACTGCACCACCTGCCACAAGGCGCGCCCGTAGCGCGCCCCAGAGCACGGAGAATCGCATATGAATCGCAGAAAATTCCTGACTTTTATGGGAAGCGCGGGTGTGGTCTCGGCCCTGAGCACGGCCAAGGTGGCCGAAGCCGGGGTGCACACCTTCCCCTACTATGCAGACAGCTACGGCGTGCTGCACGATACCACGCGCTGCATCGGCTGCCGCCGTTGTGAAGAGGCCTGCAACAAGGTCAACCACCTGCCCAAGCCCAAAACGCCCTTTACCGACGTTTCCGTCACGGCCACGCGCCGCCGTACCTCGGCCTACGAGTGGACGGTGGTAAACAAATACGAAGTCGACGGCAAACCTGTATTCCGTAAATTGCAGTGCTTCCACTGCAACGATCCGGCCTGCGCATCGGCCTGCTTTGCCAAATGCTTTACAAAACTGCCCGACGGCACCGTATCCTACAATGGCAGTCAGTGCGTGGGTTGCCGCTACTGCATGGTCGCCTGTCCCTTCTATGTGCCGGGCTTCCAATATGATGAAGCCTTTGACCCCTTGGTGCAGAAGTGCACCTTCTGCGAGCCGCGTCTCAAGGAAGGCAAGCTGCCCGGCTGTGTGGAAGCCTGCCCCATGGACGCCCTGACCTTCGGCCGCCGCAGCGACCTGCTCAAGATTGCCCGCGCGCGCATTGCCGAAAATCCCGAACGCTACACCAACTACGTCTACGGCGAAGCGGACGCCGGCGGCACCGCCTGGATGGTGCTGGCCCCGGCCGCGCCCAAGGCTGTTCCGGCCGCTGCGGACAAAGACGCCCCCGCCAAGGACGCGCACGCCCCGGACACATGGAAGCAGCTGGGTCTGGATACCCACCTGGGCACCCAGCCCATGGGCGAGCTGACCTACGGCGCACTGGGCACCGTGCCCATGATTGTCGCCTTCTGGCCCGTGCTCTTCGGTGGGGCTTACGCCATCACCAAGCGCCGCGAGTCCATCTACAAAGCGGAGCAGGAAAAGCACGCCAAGGAGGCCCGCGAAGACGTGGCCGCCGCTGTGGACGCCGCCGTACGCAAGATTGAGGAAACCCAGGGACCGGGCGCCGCCGATACGGCCCGCCGCGCCATGACCGAGGCCCTCAAGGCCCGTGAAGTGGCCGGCAGCCAGGAACACGGGGAGGATAAGTAAATGGCTGAGCACAGCATCGTTATTCCCACCAGGGACAAGCTGTTCAATTTGGGCGAATTTTTCCGGCCCACACCCGGCAACATCATCACTGCCATCATTCTGGCTGTGGGGCTGACCATCACCATCATCCGCTTCACCATGGGCATTGGCTCGGTCACCAATCTGAGCGACAACCAACCCTGGGGCATGTGGATCGGCTTTGATCTGCTCTGCGGCGTGTGTCTGGCCGCCGGCGGCTACTTTACCACCGTGGCCTGCTACATTATGGGGGTCAACTACCACTCGGCCATCCGGCCGGCCGTGACCACGGCCTTCCTGGGCTACGCCTTTGTGGTCATAGCCCTGCTGTACGACCTGGGCCACCCGCTGCGGCTGCCCTTCATGTTCTTCTTCCCCGGCACCACGTCTGTGCTGTTTGAAGTGGGCCTGTGCGTGGCCACCTACCTCACGGTACTCTTTGTGGAGTTTTCCGTGGCACCCATGGAATGGCTGGCCTCCCGCTTCCCCTGGCTGGTCAAATGGCGCAAGGTCGTCATCAAGATGACCATTCCGCTGACCATCTTTGGCGTGACCCTGTCCACCCTGCACCAGTCTTCGCTGGGTTCGCTCTACCTTATCGCTCCCGGCAAGCTGTATCCCCTGTGGTACTCGCCCTTCATGCCCATGTTCTTCTTTGTGAGCTCCATGGCCGCAGGCGCGTCCATGGTCATCTTTGAAGGCATGTTTGCCCACAAAGGCGTGCACCAGTATATGGACAAGACCCATCTGCGCGAGGCGGACCAGGTGGTCTTCAGCTTTGCGCGGGCCGCGTCGTTCATTCTCTTCGCCTACTTCATGCTCAAGCTCATTGATATGCTGGTGCAGGCCAACATCCCCTATCTCTTCACTGGCTACGGCGCATGGTGGATGGTGGAGATGCTGGGCTTTGTGCTGCTGCCCGCCCTGCTCTACGCCAAGGGCGCTCGGGAACGCCGCCTGGGCCTCTGCCGCTTTGCCGCCGCCAATACCGTGATCGGCATTGTGCTCAACCGCTTCAACGTGAGCATGATCGCCTTCAACTACGCCCTGCCGTCGTCGGAGCGCTATTTCCCCAGCATCTGGGAAATCTGCATCTCCATATTTGTGGTGACCATGATCGTGACGGTGTACCGCTTCATCGTCTACCATATGCCCGTGCTCTACGAACACCCCGACTTCAGGGATGCGCACTAGAACACAAGAGGAGATTGCCATGGAATTCCATACTTTTTATCAATACTTCCTCTACACCAAGAGCTGGGCTTATGTGATGATGTTCATTGTGCTGCCGCTCTATGTGTGGTACTGGAACTTCATCCTCTTCCCTGACAAGAAGAGCAAAAAGCACGACTGATCCACAACTGTACAAAGGGGGGCCGCAAGCCCCCCTTTTTTTGCCCCCCCACACCTTGCCGTCGGGCCGGGGAATGCGTATCCTGTAAGGAATCCGCATTGAGGAGGTCTGAAGACCGTCATGTGTCTCGCCATACCCGCCAGAATCGAAGAACTGCAGGAAAACGGCATGGCCCGCGTACGCGTGGGCGAAAGCCAGACCTTTCTGACCACTTCCGTCATGCTTTTGCCGGAACCGCCTTCTGTGGGGGACTATGTTATTGTCCACGCAGGTTTTGCCCTGCACACTATGACCCCCCAGGAAGCCCAGGAGAGCCTCTCCGCCCTGCGCGAACTGGCCCAGGCTATGGAGGGCACGCCGGCTCCGTTTTAAGGCTTACGCCGCAAACCTCTTGCCTGCAGCCGTAAAAGCACGCCTGCTGCTCGGTTGCGCCGCTGTGCGCACCGCAGCCAGGCGTAGTTTTTGACATAATACGGCCCCATATGCTTCCGCCGCTTTGGCGGCAGGATTATGCCGCTGCCACGCGTTGCGGCCGTTCCACGCCGGTGGCGCGGCCTTTTTTCAGCAAGGGCCCTGCGGCCGCAGGGCAGTCTTGACTTTGGGGCGCTCTTTGCCCACACTAGGACGGTTTTTTTCTTTATGTTATTTATCCATGTGGATGATTTTGTGGCGTTTTTACCGCCGGAGCCAGAATGAGCGATTATAAAAAGACCCTGCACCTGCCCAAGACCAGCTTCCCCATGAAGGCCGATTTGGCCCGGAAAGAACCGGACGCCATCAAACGCTGGGACGCCATCAACGCCGCGGAACTTATGGCCGCCGCTTCCGGCTCCAAGGGCGGCTATGTACTGCACGACGGCCCGCCCTACGCCAACGGCCACCTCCATATGGGCCACGCCCTGAACAAAATCCTCAAGGATATCATTGTCAAATCCCGCAATATGGCGGGCTACGCCTCGCGTTACGTGCCGGGCTGGGACTGCCACGGCCTGCCCATTGAGCACAAGGTGGAACAGGAACTGAAAGAAAAAAAGAAATCCCTGCCTGCCCATGTGGTGCGGCGGCTCTGCCGCGAATACGCCGCCAAGTGGATCGACATCCAGCGCAAGGAATTTAAACGGCTGGGCGTACTGGGCCTGTGGGAAGATCCCTACATGAGCATGAAGCCCGCCTACGAGGCGGCCACCGCACGGGAACTGGCCCGTTTTGTGGCCAAGGGCGGCGTCATGCGCGCCAAAAAGCCCATTTACTGGTGCTGCTCCTGTCACACGGCCTTGGCTGAAGCCGAGGTGGAATACGCCGACCACACCTCGCCCTCCATCTATGTGCGCTTCGCCCTGCCCGACGACGCTCTGCGCAACTTTTTCCCCCAGGCTGACCCGGCCCGCGCTTTTGTGGTCATCTGGACCACCACCCCCTGGACCCTGCCGGACAATATGGCCGTGTGCCTGCATCCGGAGTTTGAATATGTGCTGGTGCAGGCCGGGGACGCACAGTACCTGCTGGCTGCCGAACTGCTGGCAGACTGCGCCGCGCGCTTCGGCTGGGCGAACCCCGCCGTGCTGGGCCGGGCCACAGGTGCGGAGCTCGCGGGCCTTAAGGCCCGCCACCCCTTTTACGACCGGGAATCGCCCCTGGTGCTGGGCAAACACGTTACCCTGGACGCGGGCACGGGCTGCGTGCACACCGCGCCGGGCCACGGCCGCGAAGACTACGAGGTGGGCCTGGCTTACGGGCTGGACATCCTCTCCCCCCTGGACGACGCCGGGCGGTTTTTGCCCACAGTGCCCTTCTTTGCCGGGCTCAATGTTTTTGAGGCCAACCCCAAGGTTATGGAAAAGCTGGAAGAAGTTGGAGCGCTGCTGCACAAGGGGCGTATCAAACACTCGTACCCGCACTGCTGGCGCTGCAAGGAGCCGGTCATCTTCCGCGCCACTACCCAGTGGTTCATCAGCATGGAAAAGAACGACCTGCGCGCCCGCGCCCTCAAGGCTATTGACGAGCAGGTGCGCTGGATTCCGGCCTGGGGCCGGGAGCGCATCCACAACATGGTGGCATTGCGCCCGGACTGGTGCATCTCGCGCCAGCGTCAGTGGGGCGTGCCCATTCTGGCCTTGCTCTGTGAAGACTGCGGGGAAGCCTGGAACGACCCCCAGTGGATGGAAGGTCTCTGCGACCGCTTCGCCGCCCACCCCACGGGCTGCGATTACTGGTATGAGGCGGATATCAAGGATATTGTACCCCAGGGCCTGACCTGCCCGCACTGCGGCGGCAGCCACTGGAAACGTGAAACCGACATCCTGGACGTCTGGTTCGATTCGGGAACCAGCTTTGCCGCCGTACTGGAACAGCGTCCGGAGCTTGCCTTCCCGGCGGACCTGTACCTGGAAGGTTCCGACCAGCACCGGGGCTGGTTTCACAGTTCCCTTTTAGTCAGCGAGGGCAACCGGGGCTGCCCGCCCTACCGCAGCGTGCTCACACACGGCTATGTGGTAGACGGCGAAGGGCACAAGATGTCCAAATCCGTGGGAAATATCATTGCGCCGCAAGAGCTCACCGAAAAATACGGCGCAGAAATCGTCCGCCTCTGGGCCTCCTCGGTGGACTACCGCGAGGATATCCGCCTTTCCGATGAAATCGTGGGGCGGCTGGTGGACGCCTACCGCCGCATCCGCAACACCTGCCGGTTTATCCTGGGCAACCTCCACGACCTGACCCGCGAGGATCTGCTGCCCGTGGCGGGCCTGCTGCCCCTGGACCGCTTTGCTCTGGACACGGCCGCCCGCACCCACCAGCGGGTGCAGCAGGCCTATATGGATTTCGACTTCCACAAGGTCTACCACTGCCTGCACAATTACTGCGTCACCGACCTTTCCGCCGTCTATCTGGACATTCTCAAGGACCGCCTCTACGCCTCGTCCCGGACCGGAGTGGAACGCCGCTCGGCCCAGACGGCTCTCTGGCACATCCTGCGCCTGCTGCTGCGCGATATGGCCCCGGTACTCTCTTTTACGGCGGAGGAAATACTCAGCCATCTTCCCGAAGGGCTGCGCGTGCCGCAGGCCACGGTCTTTGCCCTGCCGCCGCTGGACGATCTCGACCCCTTTCTGCTGCCGGACGGCGTTCGCGATGACTGGAACGTGCTGCTGGCCGTGCGCGGCGCGGTAACCCGCGCCATTGAGCCCCTGCGCCGCGACGGCGTGGTGGGGCACGCCCTGGACACGCGGGTGACCCTTTATGTAGCCGACGAACTGCGCCAGCGCCTGGAAGGCCTGGATACGGACCTGCGGGCCGTGTGCATCGTCTCCCAGCTGGCCCTGCAGCCGCTGGCCGCCGCGCCCCAGGGAGCTTACAGCGACCCGGAGGTGTCCGGCCTGAGCATTGAGGTCGGCAAAGCCCAGGGGGCCAAGTGTGAGCGCTGCTGGATATACAGTACGGAGCTGGGCCGCAATGCAGAGCACCCCGCCCTCTGCCCGCGCTGCACGGCCGTAGTCTGCGCTCAGGACAACAGCCGGAGCTGATATGGCGCGTCGCTATGCTCTGCTGGGCTCTGTGGCCGCCCTGGTCCTATTTCTGGACCAGTTGAGCAAATGGGCCGTCATGCGCCTGATACCGGAACACCGCCCGGTCACGGTGATTGCGGGGTTGTTTGATCTGGTCAACATCCGTAACCGGGGCGCGGCCTTCGGCTTTTTGAACCGCTCGGACATGGAATGGCAGTTCTGGCTGTTTTTGGCCGCCACCATCGTGGCGGTGGGGGCCATCCTGCTGGTGGCCCGCAGCGAAGAAAACGGCCCTTGCCTGCTGACCGGCCTGGGCTGCATCATGGGGGGCGCGCTGGGCAACCTGGTGGACAGGGTGCGGTTTCGCGCGGTAGTGGACTTTCTGGACATTTATTGGAAAGATTGGCACTGGCCCGCATTTAATGTGGCGGATGCCGCCATATTTGTGGGGGTAGCCCTGACCTGCCTGGTGCTTTGGCGCAAGCCGCCAACACAAAAGTAATGGCGGCACGCCTTATGTCGGCTTACTGCACGCCGCTTTGCCGTGTGCAGTATTAAGCATTGCGGGACAAAAACGCGCTTCTTGTGGGCGGGACGGAGCAGCGCAAAAATTGGTCCCGGGGACGCCCGCCGCAAAAGAGCGCATGACGCAGGCCTGGGCGGCAAAGTGTCGGCGGGCGGGCCCTTCCGCAGGGGCAATACGCTTCTGTCCCGGCGCACCGCGCGCGGCAGCCGCATCCCGAGGAGGTTGTATGATTTTTCACTGGTGGCATGTGCTGATCTTGATGGTGCCCATGATCCCTTCACTGTGGAGCATTCTGCACATCTGGGGGCATGAGTTCGCCAGCCCCCAACAGCGCGTGCTGTGGCTGTTGCTGGTGGTATTTGTTCCGGTCCTCGGCGGCATCATTTATATTTTTACCGGTCGCAAAAAAGCTCTGGGCGAGGTGCAGTCCTGAACCGCACCGCTGCGGCGCGCCACAACCCCAACGTCTTTGAAGATGAGGAAGATATATGCGCACATTCCGTTCCCTGTATATTCTGACCCTGACCTGCGCAGCCTTGCCGCTGAGTGGCTGCATGGGCAGCAGCAGCGGCAGCGGCAGCCTGAGCCTGGAACAACAGGTGCAGCAGCACGACGTGCAGCTGCGGCAGATGCAGCCCGCCCAGGCCGACGCCTGGAATCAGCTGCAGGCCATGCGCCAAGAGCTGAACACGCTGAAAGGACAAATGGACGACCTGCATAACGTGGGCGGCGCGCGCGTCCTGGTGGAACGCGTCAAAACCCATGACGAGGCCCTGCGCCAGGTGGAGCGCAGCATGGCCCTGAACCTGAACCTGGGCGACCCCATGACCGCCGCTTCCGGCGGCGCTGCGGCCGCGCCCGCAGTGCAGGCCGCGCCGCAAGCCCAGCCCGCCTACGGGCAAACCCCAGCCTATGGACAGACGCCCGCCTATGGTCAGAGCCCCACGTACGGCCAACCCACATACGGCCAGGCGGCCGCTGCCGGCGCTGCGGCCGGCGCTGCTGCCGGCGTTGCGGCGACTGGTCCGGCTGCGGCTGGTCCGGCCCAGGCGCCCAGCGCCAGCACCTGGGGCCAGCCTTCACCCCAGCCGCAGACGCAGGTGCAGGCTCCGCAAAAGGATATTTCGCTGGCCCTCTTTGACGCGGGCGTCAATGCCTTCAACTCCCGCAAATACGAAGAGGCCCAACGTTCTTTTTCCGACTTTCTCAAGAACTATAAAGACCACAGCCAGGCCCCGGAAGCTCAGTACTACCTGGCGGAGTGCTACTTCCAGCGCAACCAGTTTGCCGACGCGGCCCTGGCCTACGATACCGTCATCAAAAAGTACCCCAAGTCGTCCAGCGCGCCCGGCGCTTACTTGAAGCAGGGCATCAGCTTCAGCAAGCTCAATCAGGGGGCGGCGGCCAAGGCCCGCATGCAGGAACTGATCAAAAAATACCCCAGCTCACCCGAAGCCGCACGAGCCAAAACCTTTCTCAAGACCAACAAGTGAGGCCTGGCGGCCCTGGGTGTGACAAGCGCACGGGGCCGCCGCCAAGTTTTACCACAACCGCGCCACGCGCAAAGGGCAGGGTATGAGCAAAAAGGCTGACGAACCCGCCGTGTACAAAGAGCTGACTGCGGACATGCGCCAAGGTCTCAGAGAAATTTACCGCCAGATCTACACCGCGTCCAAAGACCAGCCCCTGCCCGGCCCTGCCACGGACGCGCTGTTTCACGAAGCCTCGGACCAACTGAACGAAGTGCTTAAGGCCACAGAAACAGCCACCATGAGCATCATGGAAATTGTAGAGCGCCATCTGGACCTGCAGGCCCAAAACGCCGAAATGCTGGCCGCCGTGCGCCAGGGCGCGGCCACGCCTTCACAGGTGTGCAGGCTGGAAGACAACAACAACCGGCTCGGCGACGATTTAACCACCCTGCTTACCACCCTGAGCTTTCAGGACATCACCGGCCAGCGCATCAAACGCGTGGTGGACGCTCTGAACCAGATCGAAAATACCGTGGTGGAGCTGTACATTTCTTCCGGCCTCATGCTGGAAGGCGCGGAAACCAACCCCCACAAAACCGCTGCCGAGCTGCGGGACGAGGCCGACAAAGCGTTGGAGACTTTCCAGCAGCGCCGTCAGGAGGCCCTCAAAGGCCCGGATAAAAACGGGGTTTCCCAGTCTGCCATCGACGCTATGCTCGCCCAGCTGGGGATGTAGCCGCACTTTTCAGGAAGACGGTGGTTTCCCCACCATTACCCTGTTTTGCTCTGCGCGTTGCGATTCTTTTTCTGCCTGCATGCTGCAGACAGGCAATAGTTTCTGAAAGCTGTACAATAAGTTCAGAATTACCTGCAGCACTTCGCTGCGGACATCCTGCGGCAGCCGCAGCAGAACATCTTCAATAACAGATATCTTTGCCGCTACTTCCTCGTTTTTACAGACAAACAATTCCGAAACTGTACACCCCAGGACTTCAGCAATAAGCTCCAACCGCTGAAATCTTGGGGCTACCACTCCTTTCTCTATTCTAGAGCAGTTAGCGAATGAAATGAGCTAACTGCTCTGCAAGGATTTTCTTGAAAATCCTTGCCACAAAATGCGAGAAGGCAGGCTTTTGCCTGCCGTAAGCGAGCATTTCAAGTGTTAAATGCTCTAGAAAAAGAATCATTGCCAACGCCAAGCCGCTCTGCAAGTTCGGCCTGGGTCATGCCTTTACTGCGGCGAAGCTGGCTAATATTGCTGCCCACAAAAGCAGCCAAATTTTTAACCTTTCGTGTAGTCACCAGGGGGTACTCAGCGGCCTGGCAGGAACCCACAACAACGCCGCATCAGCATTGTTCCCCATCTGTGCCAAGCAGGGGCCCCCGCCCAGGCGAGTACAGCGGCCGCCGACGCTCTGCTGCGGCGCGGTTACGCCCCCCGCCAGAAAAACAGTAGGGCCAGACCGCCCAGAGAAGCCATGAGCACCAGATAGGCCTGTCGGGTCCGTAACGAGAGCACCGCACCCAGCAGAGCCGCCGCGTAAAGCACCGGCCAGGTCACCAGTGAAAGGCGGGGCCAATGCCCCCCTGCTGTAAGGACCGCCAGAATCAGGTAGAGCGTACAGAACCACAGGGCGTAAAAGCCCCATTGCCAGATGGCGCGGCGCAGGGCGGCCCCCAGAACAGCCCTGGCAGGGGATATGCCGCGGCCACCCGCGCACCAGGATTCAAGAGACGGGGCAAGGATGTTCTGCGCCGCCCGCTGCCGCAACTCAAGCCAGGTTGCCGCGTACGCCGCCAGCATGGAGAGAAACAGCGGCAGCAGGGCTGCGCCCGCCTGGGTCAGGCCAAAGTGACGGCACAGAGGAAAGGCCAGCAGAAAGCTCAGCCCGCCGTAGGGCGGCACCACGCCGCCCAGCTCCAGCGTGTCCAGCCAGAGCAGTTCAAAAATAATGCCCAACGGCAGGGCCAGGGCCCAATCTCCCGTACACCAGCTCGTGAGCAGGGCCAGGCACAAGGGCCTGTCCACCAGGCCCGCTATGCAGGTAAAGCGGGCCGCCCCGGCCAGGGCAAAAAAAAAGCGTAGGGCGTCCCCACCGTAAGCAGCGTCGCCACTGCGGACGGATCAGAAAAGCTGCTCATGGGGGCCTCGCACAGTCTCCGAAGGTACAGACCGAAAGTCGAACTGCACCAAGTGCTGCCGCAGGACGCGCAAATCTTCCCTGTCCTGCAGCGACAAGGCTACATTGGGTAGAATCTGCAATTTTTCCGGACCATAGTGCAGGTTGCCCATATTGAGCACCTCCATGACGATTCCGGCGTCACAGGCGCGACGCGCGTCCTGGCAGGTGGCAAAGAGCACAAAACTCTCCTCGCCGCAGCTATTGAGGGTAGCTGCCAACTCCCTGACTGGAATAAAATGGACCGCCACCCGCTGGGGTACGGCCAGGGCCACGATCTGCTGCCGCAAAAAATCCGTGGCCAGTTCGTCGTTGGCCACCACCAGATGCCGCGCCCCCGTATAGGGCAGCCACGCCTCAATAACCTGTCCGTGCACCAGCCGGTTGTCCACCCGAAACCACATACTAACCGGCATTCTTGTCACGAGGTTTGTTGCGCAGCATGCTGCCCGCCACCACAATGCCCTTGGCCCCGGCTTCACCGGCCAGCTGGGCCAGTTCTTCCAGCTCCTTGTCCCGTGACGTAAAGACCTTGAGGAGCATGGGCAAGTTCACCCCCGTGACCACCTCCACCTTGTGGGTGGCCAACAGTGAAAGGGCCAGATTGGTAGGCGTGCCGCCAAACATATCCGTAAGCACAATGACGCCGGCACCCTTGTCCAGGCGCTGGGCTGCGTCGTCCAGACGGCGCACGGTTTCGGACACTTCGTGGGCCACGTCCACACTAATGGAGCAACAGTCGCTCTGCGGCCCCAGAATAAATTCCGCCGTGCGGAGCATGGCCGAACCGTAGTCGGCATGGGAAACCACAATAACGCCGACCCGACCGCCGGCGTCCTGCTCGCCGTTTTCGACGTTTGCAGTATTTTCGTCCGTCATGACAAACCTCGCAGGGCTGAGCGTGCCAGCTTTTTCAACCAAGTTCAAGATGCCGGTGCTCAAGAGAGGCCGGATAGTCCGCCTGCCGGAGCGCCTGCCACAGGGCCTCGGCCATGGCCACAGAGCGATGGCGGCCGCCGGTGCAACCCACGGCAATGGTCACCCTGTAACGCCCTTCTGTTTCCATGAGCGGCAACATGAAAAACAGCAGGTCCAACAACTTGGCGCGAAATTCCCGCGCCTGGGGCGTGGCAAAAACGTAGTCGGCCACGGGCTTGTCCCGGCCGCAGAGGGGGCGCAGATTTTCCAGAAAATAGGGATTGGGCAAAAAGCGCAGGTCAAAAACCAAATCCGCCTCACGCGGTACGCCGTACTTGAAGCCGAAGGAAATGACATTGACCCGGATGGCCCGCAGTCTGCCCCGGCTGCTGCCCCAGCGCTTCTGAATGGCTCTGCGCAGATCGTGGATGGAAAACCGCGTAGTATCCACCACCAGATCGGCCAGCTCCCGCAAAGGACGCAGCTTGTCGCGCTCCGCCTTGAGGGCCGCCTCCAGGCCCATGCCCTCCCGCTCCAGGGGGTGGGGCCGCCTGGTGGTGGCGTACCGGCGCATAAGCTCCTGCGTCGAGGCCTCCAGAAACAACAAGGTGGGGCGAATGCTCTGCGCGGCCAGGGCCTCCAGCGAGGCGTTCAGGTCGTCCAGAAAAGTGCTTTGCCGCAGGTCCATGCCCAGCGCAATGCCCTGAAAATGGCTCATTGAAGGGCGGGACATCATGGCCGCCATTTCCGGCGCCAGGCTGGCGGGCAGGCCGTCCACCACAAAGTGCCCCATGTCTTCAAACACTTTCAGCGCGGTGCTCTTGCCCGCACCGGAAAGCCCCGTAACCACGCAGACCCGCACCGGCGCAGAGGCCGGCGCACTTGTGGATGTGGAGGCGGCAGCCGCCGCTACGGTTTTGCTCATAACGCCCTCTCGCGGCAAGGCCGGTTCGTCCAYGGCCGCCCCGATCTCTCGCCTGCCGCTGCAGGGAAACCCGCCGTATGCAGCCGCGTGGGGCCGCTCCAACCGAGCGGCCCCTGCAAAAGGCTTACTTCGGACGGAGGAAAGCCCCGCCCAGGAAGCACTTGCGCCTACAATACGGGATCAATCAACGCATACCCGCTGGCGCGCGTACGATAAACCACATTGATACGGCTGTTCTCCGCATTAAAAAAGACCAGAAAATCACTACCGATGGAATCCAGCTGCATGAGCGCCTCATCCAGATGCAGGGGTTTTGTGGCCAGCCGGTCCGTACCTTCCACAGGCTGCGGGGCCTCGCCTTCGGCGTCCACGGTATAGGTAAACACGTCCACTTCGGCGTTGCGGGCCTTGCGGCGCTGCTCCTTGACCCGTGAAACCTGACGCTTGATCTGGGCTTCCACCTTGTCCGTCACCAGGTCAATGGCGGCGTACATGTCCGAAGTCTGTTCTGAAGCATTAATGTGCAGGCCCTCGCCGGTGACGGTAACCTCGCAGCGATGGCGGAATTTGTCCACGGTCAGCACCACGGCCACGTCCAGACCGGCGGATTTGCCAAAAAACCGCCCCAGCTTTTCCATGCGGCGGCGAGCGTATTTTTTCAGATGGTCGGAGGCGTCGAAGTTTTTGAAGGCGAAGGAGATGTTCATGAAGTCCTCCTGGTGTGGGGCGCCGGGGCGCTTAAGGCCGGACCAGACAGGGGCCTAAAAGTGCTCCTTGCGCCGTGATGAAGAAGGAATATCGAGAGCGGTGCGGTATTTGGCCACCGTGCGTCGGGCGATGTTGACCTTGAGGCGCTCTTTGAGCATTTCGCCGATGCGTTCGTCGCTCAAGGGCGCGTGGGGGTCTTCATCCGCAATAAATTTTTTGATCAGCGCCTTGACGCTTTCAGAGCCCACCTGGCTGCCGTCGTCCAGTTCCAGCCCGCTGTTGAAGAAAAATTTCAGTTCAAAAATGCCGTGGGGCGTAGCCACATATTTGTTGGTGGTGATGCGGCTTACCGTGGACTCGTGCATGCCGATATCGTCGGCAATGTCCTTGAGGATGAGCGGGGCCAGCCTGGTGACGCCCTCTTCAAAAAAAGGCCGCTGGTGACGCACAATGCTCTCCATCACTTTATACAGGGTCCGTTGGCGCTGGTAAAGGCTTTTAATCAGCCAGGAAGCGGAGCGGATTTTTTCGGAACAGTATTCCTTTTCCTTCTCCGAAGCGGCGGTCAGATCCATCCCGCTCATGGCCGAAAGCTGCAGCTGCGGCAAACCATCCTCATTGAGCAGGATCACAAACTCATCGCCCACTTTGTAGACAAAAACGTCCGGGCTCACATAGGTGGGCTCGCCCCCGCCAAAGCTGGCGCCGGGCAGCGGGTCCAGGCTCTGGATGATGTCCAGATACTCCCGCAGGCCTTCCATATCCAGCTTGAACTTGCGCAGCAGGGGCTTGTAACGTTTTGCCTCCAGATCTTCCAGGTGGGATGTAACCAACTCCACAAGGATGGGGTCGCGGTCATAGTGCAGATTGCGGATCTGCACCAGCAGACACTCCCGCGCGTCCCGGGCGGCCACGCCCACAGGGTCAAAATGCTGCACCTTTTCAAGAACGGCGCGCACCTCGTCGGGCGCGGCGTGGGCCATCTCCGCCACTTCCTCCACGCTGGCCTGCAAATAGCCCGATGAAGAAAGGTTGCCGATGATCACCTCGCCAATGGCCTTCTGTGCGTCGGTCAACTGCGAAAGCCGGAGCTGCCAGAGCAGGTGGCCTTCCAAGGTGGGCTTGGCGGCGTAGCGGGCCTCCAAGGGCGAAATTTCTTCGGCGGCCTCGTACTCGCGGGACTGCGACAGGCGGGGGGTACTGGCAAATTCACCCAGATAATCTTCCCAGTCGGCGTCCTTGGCCAGCTCACGGTCATAGACCTCTTCGGCCACGGGTTCGCGCCCGTCTTCGGCCACGGTTTCCGGCCCGGCCTCTTCGCCGCCGGATTCCTCCAGAAACGGGTTTTCCACCAGCTCCTGCTGGACCGTTTCCAGAAGTTCCAGACGAGAGAGCTGCAACAATTTGATGGCCTGCTGCAGTTGCGGGGTCATCACCAATTGTTGTGCCAGCTTTAGTTGCTGCCGAAGTTCCAGTGCCATGTGTCCCTTCCGCCCTCAAGCGACGAGAAAACTACCTGATTTTTGTTTACAAGGAATGTGCCACAGCTATAAAAATTATGCAATAGCCAGCAGTTGTGCGGGCGCAATGGACCGCCCCCGCGATTTGGTGGCCCAGTCGCCGCCAAGGGACGCTGCACGTCACAGCCCAAGCCGCCCTTTGGCGCCAAAAAAGCCGCTCCGCGAAAGGCGCGACGCCGCGCGGCCCTTCACGGAACGGCCCTGTACAAGCCGGGCGCAAAGGCCGAAGCTCAGCTCCTGCCGTGTCCCTTGGCGTATTTTTTGGCCGCGCCGATAAACTCGCGGAACAAAGGGTGCGCGTTCATGGGCCGGGATTTGAATTCCGGATGGAACTGGCAGCCCAGAAACCAGGGATGGTCCGGCAGCTCAATGATTTCCACCAGTGAGTCGTCCGGAGCCGTACCGCTGAAGACCATGCCCTTCTGGCCGAACATCTCGCGAAAAGCGTTGTTGAACTCGTAGCGGTGGCGGTGGCGCTCCTCCACCAGGTCTTTTTTGTAGGCATCGTGCGCCTTGGTGCCGGGCAGCAGCTTGCAGGGGTACGCGCCCAGGCGCATGGTGCCGCCCTTGTCGCTGCCGGCGTCGCGCCGCTCCACGTTCTTGGTACGGAAGTCGTACCATTCCGTCATGAGGTAAATGACCTTGTGGTCGGAAAGAGGGTTAAATTCCTCGGAATTGGCATCTTCCAACCCGGCCACGTGCCGGGCAAATTCAATGACGGCGCACTGCATGCCAAGGCAAATGCCGAAGAAAGGCACGCCCTTTTCCCGCGCGTAGCGGATGGCCGCAATTTTGCCCTCCACCCCCCGGTAGCCGAAACCTCCGGGCACCAAGATGCCGTCACAGCCCTCAAAGTGCCCGGCGGCATTGGCCTCGGTCACATTTTCTGAATTGACGTAGCGCAGCTCCACATCCACCCGGTTGGCCACCCCGCCGTGGATAAGCGCCTCGTGCAGGCTCTTGTAGGCTTCCTTCAGATCCACATACTTGCCCACAATGGCAATGGTTACCTGGCCTTTGGGATTGGCGCAATCGCTGACCAGCTTTTCCCAGGCTTCCAGGTGGGCATTGCGCGCGGGCAGGCGCAGCATGATGGCCACTTTCTGGTCAAAGCCCTCCTCATAAAACTTGAGGGGCACTTCATAAATGTTGTTTACGTCCACCGAAGAGAACACGGCGTCCTGGTCCACATTGCAGAACAGGGCGATCTTGCGGCGCAGCTCTTCGGGGATGCTCTGCTCGCAGCGGCAGAGGATGATGTCCGGCTGAATGCCGATGGAGAGCAGCTCTTTGACGCTGTGCTGGGTGGGCTTGGTCTTGTGCTCACCCGCCGTGCGCAAGTAGGGCACCAAGGTGAGGTGGATGTTCAGGCAATTGTCGCGGCCCAGCTCCGAACGCAGCTGGCGGATGGCCTCCAGAAAAGGCAGGCCTTCAATGTCGCCCACGGTGCCGCCGATTTCGATGATGGCCACGTCTGGCGCGTCATCGCCTTCAGCCAGCGAAAGCACCACGCTCTTAATCTCATCGGTGATGTGGGGAATCACCTGCACCGTGGCGCCCAGATAGTCGCCGTGGCGCTCTTTGGCAATGACGTGGTTGTAAATGGCCCCGGAGGTGGTGTTGTTCTTGCGGGACATGGGCACGTTGAGGTAGCGCTCATAGTGGCCCAGGTCCAGGTCGGTTTCGGCGCCGTCGTCGGTGACAAAGACTTCGCCGTGCTGAAAAGGGTTCATTGTGCCGGGGTCCACGTTAATGTACGGGTCCAGCTTCTGGATGGTGACCGTCAGCCCGCGCGTCTGCAGCAACGCGCCCAGGGAAGCGGCCGCCAGGCCTTTGCCCAGTGACGAAAGCACACCGCCCGTCACAAAAATATACTTTGTTTTCATGGCCTCTCAACCTTGATTGTGGCGTGCCAAGGCACATCCCCAAGCACATCTTCGTCTACATACACCAAGACGATTTTTTTTGCCAGCATTGACTATCCAAAGCAAGGTACGTAGTGTGGTATTCCCCATGCAGACGGGCATCCCGTACGGGGCCCCCTCCCGCGCTTGCGGCGGGCCGGCCGCGCCGGGCCCCGCTGCCGTATGCCGTCGCCGGCAGGGGTCGGCAGGCGGCGCTGTTTGTCAAGGAGGCTTTCCCCGCATGGGCACGGTCAATACGCTGGTCATCACCGGCTACGGCACCAATTCGCATCTGGAAACCGCCCACACCGCCCGCCTGGCCGGAGCCGACCGGGCCGACGTGGTGCACTTTTCCGACCTGGTGGCCGCCAAGGTTCACTTGGACGACTATCACTTCCTCATTTTTCCCGGTGGCTTTCTGGACGGCGACGATTTGGGCGCGGCCCAGACCGCCGTTATGCGCTGGCGCTACCTTGAAGACGCTGCGGGCGTGCCCCTGCGGGAGCAACTGGACCGCTTTCTTGAGGCCGGCAAGCTGGTGCTGGGCATCTGCAACGGCTTTCAGCTGCTGGTCAAGCTGGGCGTGCTGCCCGCCCTGGACGGCCACCGCTTCGAACGCCAGGTCTCGCTGGGACACAACGACTCCGCCCGCTTTGAAGACCGCTGGGTGCGCCTTGCGCCCAACGCCCAAAGCCCCTGCGTGTTCACCAAAGGCCTGCCCCCCCTGGCCATGCCCGTGCGCCACGGCGAGGGCAAGCTGGTGCCCCGCGACGCGGATTGCCTGAGCCGCCTGCAGAAAGAAAACCTTATCGCCCTGCAGTACGCCGACCCAAAGACAGGCCTGCCCACCCAGGAATATCCTTATAACCCCAATGGATCGGCCCTGGCCATCGCCGGCCTCACGGATCCCACCGGCCGCGTGCTGGGCCTTATGCCCCACCCTGAGGCATTTCACCATGTCACCAACCACCCGGGCTGGACCAGGGGTGAGTTGGACCCGCCGGGCACGCTGCTTTTCGTCAATGCTGTGCGCTATCTGCGTGAGCTGTAAGTTTTGCGCCGCGTTGCGGGCCATGGGTCTGGCCTTGGTCGGCAACGCGGCTTGACAATACCCGGCTCTCTCTCTATCCTTCCTCGATTAAGAGCATGCGGGTCGGGAACAGCTCCCCACCTGTTTACAGAGGTGTGTCATTCCATTGCCGCAAGCGTCGCACAACGTTTTCTTGCCGCCGCACCAAGGGCACTTTTGTAGCACAGAGCGCGAAAGTGCCTTTTTTATTCCCGGTGAAATACATGCAACTGATTGAAATTATTGACGCCATAGAAAAAATTGCGCCTCTGGGGCAGGCTGCGTCCTGGGATCTTTCCGGCCTGCAGGTGGCGGCCCGCCGCACAGAAGTGCGCAGTCTGGCCGTGTGCCTGGACCCCACGCCGGCCTCCTTGGCCGCCGCCCTAGCTCAAGGGGCGGAGATGGTCCTCAGCCACCATCCCCTGACCCTCAAGCCCACCCTGCCCAATTGCTGCAACAACTACCACGAGGCCCTGCGCCTGCTGCTGAGCGCGGATGTGCCCCTCTACGCCGCGCACACGTCGCTGGACGTCAACCCCCACGGACCGGCGGGCTGGCTGGCGCGGGAGCTGGAACTCAACAACCTTTGCGTGCTGGAACCCGCAGCCCCGGCCCAGGGGACGGAGCTGCCCCCCGGCTACGGCCTGGCGGGCGACCTGCCCCAGGCCTGTTCCGTGGCTGATCTGGCCGCACGCCTGGCGCGGCGGCTGGACCTGAGCACGGCCGTCTGCTGCGGCCCGCAGGCGACCCACGTGCGCCGGGTGGCTTACTGCACCGGTTCGGGCGCCTCTCTGATGGACGCGGCGGCCCAGGCCGACGCACAGTTGTATATTACCGGCGACATCAAGTATCACGCGGCTCTCGAAGCCGCCGTCTGCCTTCTGGACGTGGGGCACCATAGCCTGGAAGAAGAAATGATGCGCCACATGAGCCTGTTGCTGCAACAGACCTTGACGGGCGTGGCCGTACACTTTGTGCCGTCGCGATCGCCCTTCCGCCCTGTTGTTTTTTCCTGATCCGCGAGGAGGACCTCTTCCATGAGCAGTGCCGTCTATTTTGAACAAATCCGTCAACTTGTTGAACTGCAAAAAGTTGACGACGCCATCCACGAAGTCCGGCAGGAGCTGGACCGCGCCCCCGGCGATCTGGAAGCCCTGGAACAGCGCTTTGCCGCGGTGGAAACCCAACGCAATTATGTGCTGGACAAGCTGACCCACCTGCAGGAGCAGCAGAAGCGTCTTTCGCTCGAAATCGACGATGACGCGGCCCGCATCAAAAAAAGCAAAAACAAGCTCACCCTGGTGGGCAATACCCGCGAATATCACGCCGTACTGCGCGAAATGGACAGCATGGAAAAGGTCAATCGCTCCCGCGAAGAAGAAAAAATGACCTTGCTGGATGAAGTCCAAAGCCAGAACGACGCCCTAGCCGAACTGGACGTAACTTATAACGCCCTCAAGGCCGAACTGGAAGACAAACGCAGCAATCTGGACGCCCGGCTGCAAAAAGCCCAGGCCAGTCTGGTGCAGTTGGACGCCAAACGCGCCAATGTGGGCACGGCCATCCCCCACCCGGTTTTTCTGCGCTACGAATTCATCCGTGAGCGGCTGGATCACCCGGTCATCGTGGCTGTGCGGGAAGGCGTCTGCACGGGCTGCCACATCGCCGTGCCGCCGCAGACCTTCATCGAGCTGCAGCGCGGCCAGCAGATATTGAGCTGCCCCAACTGCCAGCGCCTGATTTTCTGGTGCGAACATTTTCAGGATGCGGAGCAGCCCCAGTGCGCACCGCAGGCCCCGGCCAACGACCAGGCCTGAGGCCGCTTGCCCGGCACACCGGCCTGCGTGGGAACCGGAGCCGACACAACGGCTGGTTATTGCCCCGCAGGCGCAGCAGCCACTTGAGGCAAGCGGGTTTACGCTGCCGCCGGAGCGCCAGAGCCGCCTAGCTTTGAGAATATGTATTCCCAAAGGTTACGGCACGCTCGTCCCGACGCTCAAGCGCGCAAAGACCTGCGCGTGCGCCTCCACGGCGGGCGTTTGCTTATGCAACCGCCAGGGCAGGGCAACGTTGCAATGCCCTGAACTGCAGCCGTACGGTTTTGCTGTGGTCTGCACGCAAGACCGCAACACAAAGTAACGGGAGTGGGACAGACCGTCGCCGCGGGCCGCGTGCCCGGGGAGGAAAGTCCGGGCTCCACAGGG
The DNA here is from genome assembly GCF_004309735.1 of Desulfovibrio legallii. Lineage (NCBI taxonomy): Bacteria > Pseudomonadati > Thermodesulfobacteriota > Desulfovibrionia > Desulfovibrionales > Desulfovibrionaceae > Desulfovibrio > Desulfovibrio legallii. Next base: position 179,200 of record NZ_SIXC01000006.1, on the reverse strand, counting down.
CAGGACGCTGGGTAACACCCAGGAGGGGCGACCCTCGGACAGCGCCACAGAAAGCAAACCGCCCCGCCGCGTGCGGGGTAAGGGTGAAACGGTGGGGCAAGAGCCCACCAGATGCCGCGGTGACGCGGCATGCTCGGCATACCCCGTCTGGAGCAAGACCAAATAGGGAAGGCGGCCGGCCCGGCCCATGCCTTCCGGGTAGGTTGCTGGAGGGCGCAGGCAACTGCGCTCCTAGAGGAATGACGGTCACGCGCGCTTGCCGCGCGGACAGAACCCGGCTTATCGTCCCACTCCCGTTGTTTTTATACTGTGAGCACGCCCATGCCCCAACCTGTTTTCACGTCCGACGCCGAAGATGCTCCCTGGGCCCTGGTGCTGGCCGCCGGGCACGGCAGTCGCATGGCGGCCGCCACAGGCGGCGAAGCCAAACAGTTTTTGCCCTGGCGCGGCCTGCCCCTCTACTGGCACGCAGCCCAGGCCATGAGCCGCAGCGGCCTGACGGCCGGTCTGGTCTTTGTTTTTCCGCCCCAGCGCCGCGCGGCGGAAGAAGAGCGCCTGCGCGCCCTGTGCCGCAGCCACGACCTCGGCTTGCCCTGGGTCTGCGCCGACGGCGGCGAAACCCGGCAGGATTCCGTACGCCAGGGTTTGGCCGCCCTGCCCGCGCGCACGCGCTGGGTGCTGGTGCACGATGCGGCCCGCCCCTTTGTGAGCCCGGCCCTGGTGCAGCGCGTCTGTGCGGCCTTGCGGGAAGGCGCAGTGGGCGTAGTGCCCGCTCTGCCCGTCACCGATACCATTAAAACCGTGGCGGAAGGCAAGGTGCTTGCCACCCTGCCCCGGCACAGCCTGGCGGCCGTGCAGACCCCGCAGGGCTTTTGCTGCGCGACCCTGCGCCGCGCCCATGCGGCGGCTCTGGCCGCCCCCGGCGGCCCGGCCACGGACGACGCAGCCCTGCTGGAAGCCCTGGGCGAGGAGGTGCGCGTAGTGCCAGGCGAAACCGTCAATGTCAAACTGACCCATCCCCAAGACCTGGATTTGCTGCGCCCTGCCACCCCCATACCGCGCTTCTGCACCGGCATGGGCTATGATGTGCACCGCTACGGCTCTGGCCGCCCCCTGCGCCTGGGCGGCGTGCCCATAGAAGGCGGCTTTGAGGTAGTAGCCCACTCGGACGGCGACGTGCTGCTGCACGCCCTGGCCGACGCCCTGCTGGGCTGCGCCGCGTTGGGCGACATTGGCCGGCATTTTCCCGACAGCGACCCCACTCTGGAGGGCGTTTCTTCCGCCCTGCTGCTGGACAGGGTGCTGACTATGGTACGCGAGGCGGGCGTCACGCCCTGCCACGCGGACCTGACCATTGTGGCCCAAAAACCGCGCATGGCTCCCCACGGCGCGGCTATCCGCAAAAACGTGGCCCGGCTGCTGGGCCTGCCCCAGAGCTGCGTCAATGTTAAGGCCACCACCGAAGAAGGCCTGGGCTTTACCGGCCGGCTTGAGGGCATCAAGGCCTATGCCGTGGTCAGCGCACAGGCCGCGCCCCTGGACGCTGCGGAACATTCCTCCCCCCTGAACCCCACTGCCGAACGGTTATGAGCACAGAACTTACCCGCCCCTGGTTTGACCACTATGATGCCTTTGTGCCCCACACCGCCAGCGTGTGGAACAAACCCCTCTACGCCATGCTGGACGAAGCGGCGGAAAAATACCCCAACCGCTACGCGCTCATTTTTCAGAACACGCGCATTACCTACAAAAAACTGCGGGAGCGGGCCGAACTTTTTGCCGGCGCACTGCGGCGCATGGGCGTGCGCTCCGGACAGCGGGTGGCCATCATGCTGCCCAACCTGCCGCAGACCATGATCGCCTTCTGGGGCGTCATCAAGGCCGGGGCCGTGGTGGTCATGACCAACCCCCTGTATATGGAAAAGGAAATCGTGGCCAACATGCAGGATTCCGGCGCGGAGCACATGATCCTGCTGGATATGCTCTGGCCGCGCATAGACGCTCTGCGGGACCGCCTGCCTTTGCGCAACTTTATTGTCACCAGTGCGGCGGATTCTCTGTCCTTTCCTCTCAACTGGCTGTACAAGCTGAAAAAGCGTCGCAGCAACAAAGCCCCCATCCCCTACGACAACAAAAACGTTTTTGCCTGGCAGAGCTTCTGCAAAGGGGCGCGACGCTATGCGGCGCCCATTGCCGACCCCCAGCGCGACCCCATCATGCTGCAGTACACCGGGGGCACTACCGGCCTGCCCAAGGGCGTCGTGCTCACCCACGCCAACCTGGGCACCAACTGCCGCCAGGTGCTGAACATTATCAATGTCCGCCCCGAAACGCACCACACCTTCATTTCTTTGCTGCCCTTCTTTCACGTCTACGGCCTGACCACGGGGCTGATCATCCCCATGGCCCTGGCCTCCACCACCCTGCCCTTGCCGCGCTATGTGCCGCAGGACGTGCTGCGCCTTATTGACAAGCGCAAGCCCACCATCTTTCCCGGCGCGCCCTCGGTCTACATTTCCTTGCTGCAGCAGAAAAATCTGAACAAATTCGACCTGGGCAGCATCCAGATATGCGTTTCCGGATCCGCGCCCCTACCGCGCGAAATCTTCCGCCGCTTTCAGGAAGCCACAGGCGCGGCCATTCTGGAAGGCTACGGCCTTACCGAAGCCTCGCCCATCACCCACATCAACCCTCTGGGCAAACAGGGGCAGCGGGCCAATTCCATCGGCATGCCCGTGCCAGGCACGGACGCCCGCATTGTGGACATGGAGGGCGGCTCCCTGACCCTGCCCCCCGGCAAGATGGGCGAACTGGTGGTGCAGGGGCCGCAGGTCATGCACGGCTACTGGCGGCGGCCCGACGAAACGGCCAGCGCCTTGCGCAACGGCTGGCTCTACACTGGCGATTTGGCCAGCATGGATGAAGACGGCTACTTTTACATCCTGGATCGCAAAAAAGATATGGTCCTGGTGGGCGGCTACAACGTCTACCCCCGCGAGGTGGACGAAGTGCTGCTGGAACACCCCAAGGTGCTGGAAGCCGTGAGCGTGGGCATCGGCGACGACCTGCGCGGCGAAGTGCTCAAAGCCTATGTGGTGCCCCGTCAGGGCGAAACCCTGACCAAGGCGGACATCATTGCCTGGTGTCGGCAAAAGCTGGCCAACTACAAGGTGCCGCGCCTGGTGGAATTTCGTGAAAGTCTGCCCAAGACCATTGTGGGCAAGGTGCTGCGCCGCGCCCTGCGGGAAGAGGAAGAACAGAAGCGCGCCCAACGCAAGAAACGCCGTCATGACGCGGACGCAGCGCAACCTGCTGGAACAACAGAAGAACCGCTGGGACACGCTTGAACGCAGGGACACGCCCTGGACGCCTTTGCTACAGCGTGCGCCTTTCCCGGCGGCATGGTTGACGAATCTCGCCGCGTCGGCGTAGTGTATGACAGTTGCGATAAAAAGCCCCGGCCGGTGGTCCGTCTTTGGGGGCGATCCCGGGTCGGCTGCGAGGCCGGCGTCCAGCCTTGCGATCTTGTTTGCAACGGTTTTGTTCACGGCAGGCGGGTTATTCGGAAGTACGCGGCCGTGCCGTCCCCTACCCGGCCAACGCGTTACTCTGTGGATGTACCTTGACGGAGGCCCCCCCATGTTTTCCCTTCAGGCGGAATCCCACAACAAGGTCACCGTACTGCGCCTTGCAGGCGACATGGTTCTGCCCGATGTGCCTGACCTAAGCCGGCAACTGGACGCCTATATCCTGGCCCCGGGCATTCGGCAGGTGGTGCTGGACCTGAGCGAGGTGAACAAACTGGACGCCTCCGGTCTGGGCGTCCTGGTGAGCGCCAGCACCAAGGGCCGCAGTCAGGGCAGACGCCTGGTGTTGCTGACGCCTGCGCCCCATGTGACCGATCTTTTACGCAAATCCGAAATTGAGGGATTTTTCCCCACCTTCTACAGCGAAGAGGAACTCAAAGGCTACATCCCCGACACAGCGGAATAGCCGGCCACGGCTGTCCCGGCAGAGCGCCCTGTGACGGTGCTCCAGCGGAAGGTGCACGGTGCAATACTATTTGCAACACTACTTCAATCCCGATTTCGACCACCTCAACCTCAAGCCGGGAGAGGCTGGCGGTTCGTCCGACGTCTACAGCCTGGGCTACGTGCAGAACGTCATCAATGGGCAGGTACTGGCCCGCCTGGTGCCGTTGGAGGCCGTCGGCACAAAAACGGATCTGCGTTTTATTCTGGAATCTCCGGTTTTTCCCGCCGGGGCCAACACCAGAGTAGACCCCGAACACCCCGAATACCTGCTGGCCGCCGCCAATGGCTATGTTTTTTATCTCCACGGAAAGATCACGGTCAAAAAACTGCTCAACGTGCGCCAAGACGTGAGCTTTCAGACCGGCAACATCTTTTTTGTAGGCGACATGGCCGTGCACGGCTCCGTACGCGCGGGCTTTTCCGTCCAGGGCAACAACGTGCGCATCATGGGCATGGTGGAGGGCGGCGTGGTCCGCGCCCGGCGCAACCTGCTTATTGAAGGGGGCGTGCGCGGCGGCGCGGGAAGGCACAGCAAGGTGGACGCCGGCGGCAAACTGCTGACCCCATTTATGGAACGCGTGGACGCCCGCGCCCGTGACAGCATGGTGGTGGACAAAACCTGCCTCTACTGCACCGTGTACGCGGGCAGCAACCTGGTGGTGCGCGAACTGGCCTACGGCGGCGTCATCAACGCCTACGGCAGCGTGTATGTGGGCCGGCAGCTGGGCAACAAGGCTGCCATCCCCACCCAGGTTTTTCTGGGCTACGACCCCGTGAGCATCCGCCAGCTGGAAAAGCTGGACAAAATCCTCAAAGACCTTTCCCAGGCCGTGCTGCACCTCAATGCTGTGGCCGGACATCTGCCGCCGGAAACCAACGAAATCACGCGCAAACTCCAGGTCCAGCGCCGGCAGTATGACGATCTGCTCAAAAAGCGTGAACAACTCTGGAGCCGACTGACTCAGGACGAGCAGGCCATGCAGGGCTGCCGGCTGCTGGTGCCGGGCACGATCTATCCGGGGGTGGAAATTTCCATTGGGCGTACCTTTATGGAAGTGGAACGCCTGCAACAGAATGTGCTCTTTCGCCTGGACAAGGACGATATTGTGGTGGAGCCCCTGCCCGTTGCCCTCCGGAGCAAGCGCCCATGACCCCAGGCGCAGCGCCCCGCTTCCGCCCCTTGCCCGGAACGGTAAGGGGCATGTCCTTTGATGTGGAAGCTCTTCTGCCCGACGGCCGTACGCTGCGTATGCTGGGGGCGGGCGGCCCGGAGCGCGAAACTGCAGCCGTGCGCGCCGCCCTGAACAGACTTTCGCCGCCTGCGGCCCCACAGAGCCCCGACACGGCCGCCGCACGCTTCGACCCGATGGCCGTCGGCCCGGCCCCGGCCCTGTCCGCAACGCTGCCCGTGCTTCTGGGCTGCGGCTTGGGGCACGCCCTGCGCCTGCTGCTGGCCCGCACCACGGGCCCGCTGGCGGTAGTGGAAAAAGAACGGGCTCTGCAAGACTGCAGCGGCGCGCTGGCCGCCCTCAGCCCGCAAGAGCGCGCCCGCATTGTTCTGGTTGCCGATCCGGAGGCGGAATCTGCCCTGGCCGCCCTGACCCGCTGGCAGGCGGAACACGGCGGCCACCGTCTGTTGCCTGTGGCCCTGCCGTTTTATCAGCGTCTGGACGCGGCCTACTACGGCTTTTTGCGCCAAAAGCTCGAGGCCAGCGCCCGCTTTGACTTCTGGAGCCGCGCCGTGGAACCGCGCTTTACCAGCGCCCGCCCCCGCCTTTTACTGCTCACCAGCCGCTACTTTCTTATGGGCGAAATCGAAGCCGCCTGCCGCCAGCTGAACCTGGAATACCGGCTTCTCACCGTAGGCGACGGCGATGTGGCCCAGGCAGATTTTGTGCGCCGCCTGCTGCGCGCCGTACTGGAATTCCGCCCCGACTGCTGCCTGACGCTCAACCACATGGGCGTGGACGTGGAGGGCGTGCTCATGGACCTGCTGGCCCGGCTGCAACTGCCCCTGGCCTCCTGGTTTGTGGACAATCCACACCTGATTATCCACCTCTACACGCGCTGCGTGAGCCCCTGGACAGCCCTGTTCACCTGGGACAGCGACAATATCCCCAGCCTGCACGCCGCGGGCTTCGAACATGTCTTCTATCTGCCCCTGGGCACGGACCCGGAACGCTTTTGCCCCGGCAAAGAACGTGACGCCCCGGCGGCCTGGCGCGCGGCAATCTCCTTTGTGGGCAATTCCATGCTCTACAAGGTGGGCGGAAGGCTCAAAAACGGCCGCTTTCCCCGCGCCTTGCTGCTGCCCTTCAAAACCGTGGCGCGGGCCTTTATGGAAAGCGAACTGCGTTCGGTGCCCGCTCTGCTGGAGCGGGACTTTCCCGATGTACACGCCCGCTACCTGGCCCTGCCGGACAATGAAGCCAGGCTGGCCTATGAGACGGCCGTCACCTGGCAGGCCACCCGCCTCTACCGCAATGGCTGCGTGCGCCGCCTGCTGCCCTTTCACCCGCTCCTTGTGGGCGACGCGGGCTGGAAGACGGAATTCCGCCACGAATCCGCGCAGCCCCGTTATCTGCCCGCCCTGAGCTACTATACGGAGCTGCCCGCCTTTTACGGCTGTTCAGACCTCAACTTTAACTGCACCAGCAAGCAGATGAAAGGGGCCGTGAACCAGCGTATTTTTGACATCCCCGCCGCCGGCGGTTTTGTGCTTACCGACTGGCGTCCGCAGATGGAACGCCTGTTTGAACCGGACGAAATGGCCGTCTACCATGAGCCGGAAGAAATAGCGGATCTGACCCGCCACTTCCTCTCCCATCCGGACCAGCGTCGCGCTCTGGTCACGGCCGGACGGCGGCGGGTGCTGGCCTGCCACACCTGGCGGCATCGTCTGCAAACCCTGCTCCACCAGATGCGCGCGGTTTACGGCGTAAAAAGCGTTCAGGACGCTACACCAGCGCCCCCCCCCGGACCCATGACGTGAACGCGGACCCCATCCTCATCTTTCAGCTCCACCGCATGGGGGATCTGCTGCTCACCTTTCCCCTGCTGCTGCGCCTGCAACGACTGTGGCCGGAGCGCCCCCTCTGGGTGGTGGCCGAACCGCAGTTTTTTATGCCCCTCACGGCCATAGCGCCGGAGGTGGTTTTTTTCCCTCCGTCCCACTGCGCGACCCTGGCCCGTGCCCGCTATAAGGCCGCCTTCAATCTCTGCAGCGCACCCGCAGCAGCCCAGTGCATGGCAACCCTGCGGGCGGAGCGCAAGCTCGGCCCCGTGGCCGGCCGCAAGGGCTTGCATGTGCGCGGCTTCTGGCAGCTGTACCGGACAGCGCTAACCCAAAACAACCACAACAACGCCTTCCACTGGGCGGACCTGCATTTGCTGGACCTTGCCCCCACTCCAGATCTGCGCGCCGTGCCCCACGCGCCGTTGCGCCGCGCCGGGGCGCGGCGTGTGGGCCTGGTGCTGGGCGCCAGCACCCCGGCCAAACGGCCCGACGCGGATTTCTGGGCACGGCTGGCGCGACGGCTGGCTTCGGCCGGCGCCCCCCCTCTGCTGCTGGGCGGCCCGGCCGAGGCCGCGCTGGGGGCAACAGTGGCCCGCAAGGCCGGTCTGCCCCAGGCCAACACCTGCGGTCGGCTGGACCTGGGCCAACTGGCGGCCCTGATGCGCACCCTGGACCTCTGCGTCACACCGGATACGGGCCCCATGCATTTGGCAGACTATCTGGGCGTGCCCGTGCTCAACCTTTCCATGGGCCCCGTGCACGCGCGGGAAACGGGCCCCACCGCTCCCGGCCAGTGGGTGCTGCGCGCGGGCATGAGCTGTGTGGGCTGCTGGCAGTGCGGACGCGGCCGCCTGTACTGCAAAGGGGCTTTCAGCCCGGCGGCCGTGGCGGACACGGTGCTGGCCCTGCTGCAGACCCCCTGCCTCGGCCTGCCTGCCGCCCTGCCGTCCAGGCCTGGCCTGCGCCTCTGGCGCACGGGCCGCGATGTCCTGGGCCTGCACAGCCTCTCCGCCGTGGGCAGCCCTTCACCTTCCTGTCGTCCCGTACTGGAAGACTTCTGGCAGGCGGTTTTTCTGTACATCTACCAGCCCGCTCTGGCACCCTTGCTGCAAACTCGCCTGACGGCCCTGCACACGCGCTTCCCCGCACTGCAGACGCGTCTTGGGGCAGCCCTGGCGCAGGTCTGCGCCCACTGCGCCGCAGCCCTCAGAAATGACGCCCGCAGCCTGCCCCCAGGTTTCTGGAACTCCCAGCCGCCCCTGGCCCGCCTGGGCAGCGGTTTTTTGCACCTCTATCTGCAAAACGCCAGCTACAGCCGCCGCGCTTGGCGCACGGCCCTGGAACGCCTGGCCGACCTCGCATCCAGGCTGGGCTGAAGTACGGCGGCAAGACTTGCCCATTACTCCCACAGTATATTTTTATCTTATTAAAATATAATTATAATTTTTTTTGGAACACTCCTTGAATCGTACCGGTGCGCAAGGAGAGGACCATGCAGATTCTGCCCATCGCCACCGACGCCGCCGCCGCTACCGACGCCCTCTGGAGCGCCCAGAGCGCTGCCCGGAGCGCCGATGGCTTCGCCGAATATCTTCAGACCATGCACACAGCCATGGACAACGCGGAAAACGGCGAAAGCGTCTCCGCTGATGCGGCCTTGGCCCAGGAGAATACCGCCGCTGTCGCCACCACCGGCACCGCCGCCACAACGCAGGTGCAGAGCCCCTACACCCGCACCACTTCCAACGGCGTCACCTATACGCTGGAGGAAGTCTGCTTTACCAAACAGGAGCTCCAGAACCTACGCCAGCAACTGGCCAAGGCAGGCGTTTCAGATGAAGGCCTGGAACGCCTGGACGCCCTGGCCGATCAGCCCGACGGCGCAAGCCTGGCCATGGTGCTGGCCAGCCTCAAAACCGGCGGCAGCACGCCGCAGTTGAGCGACGACGAAAAGTCCGCCATTACTTCTCTGCTGAAAAAAATCGATCCCACCGGCGTGCTGGACGACAACGCCCAGGCCCTCATGCTGCAGGGCAACGGCGCGGAAGCCCTGGCGCTTATTCAGAACTTTGTCGCCAGGCTGGACCAAAGCACCGGCATTACGGTAACGCAGACCGAGGCCCTGGCCCTGGGCAAAGGGCTGGGGCTTTCCACTTCGGCTCTGCTGGGACTGCAGAACCAGTTCGGCACCGCCACGGAACTGCTTTCCACGCCTGCCCAGCTGAGCAATCTGCTGGCCCCGGCCACGGACTATTTTACCGCCGCCAAGACTGCGCAAAAAACCCTGGACGCAGCCCTCAAGGATACCCTGCAGCCCATGCTGGCCAAGGCCCGCGCCCGCACGGAAAAAGAAAAACAGGCTTACGCCCTGCAGAACAAAAAAGCCCAGCAGAGCAAAGCCGTCATTGACGACACCGTACAGCAAAAAAGCCGGCAGGTGCTGGAGCAAACGGTGACGAAAACCGGAACAGCCGACGCCAACACGGCTGCGGGGCAGTCTACAGCACAGCAGGCCACAGCGCGGCAAACCGGGCAGCCTTCGGATCAGACGAATGCCGCGCGTCAAAGCGCCGATGCTGGCGCTGCATCCCTGCAGCAGCAGACCAGGTCCGTGCAGAGCAGCGCACTGCAGGGCGGGGAACAGACAAATACGGGCAAAAAGGATCAGCCTGCAACCGACGATAACGCAGGCAAAGAGGATAACACAGGCAAAAAGGACGCCTGGAGTGACCTGCTGCAGACCGTTGCCGTCAAGACCGCCCCCGCCACAAGCACGGCGCGCGCCGACGCCCAGGCGCCCCTTTACGCCGCGCAGAACCTTGCCGGTGAAACGCCCGCCGCCGTCGCCAATGCCGCCGCAACGCCGCCACAACTGGCGCGCCAGGTGGCGGGACAGGTGGAGAGCGGCTTGCTTGCATCCATGCAGAACGGCGGCACCCGCCTGGACCTGCAGCTGCACCCGCAGGAGCTGGGGGCCATTACCTTGAGCCTCACCGTGCGCAATGGCGAGGTTACCGCCCTGATCCGTCCTGAAAAAAGCGAAACTGCCGACATGGTCAACCGCCAGGTGGAGCATATCCGCCTTAACCTGGAGCAACAAGGCCTCAAGGTAGACAAGGTGGAAGTGCGGCTGGATTCAAACCAGCAGGACGCTTCTGCCTGGCAAGACCTGCAGCAGCACAATTCCTGGCAGGAAGAAGATGCCCGCCGGGAAGAGCTTGCCCGTCTGAAAAACTTGGCAACATTTCGTAATAACAACAAAAATGATACATCTGCAACATTGGAACAGCCTGTGCATTCTTTGGGCGGAGCGGCAGGATATGCCGCCGGAACTCTTAATGTGGTGGCCTGAACGGTTGGGAGAACACCATGTCCAGCATAACGCAATCCATTACTCAGACCAATAACGAGTTCAGCCAGGCCCTGAGCAGTCAGACCAGCGGCTCCAGCCTGGACAAGGATTCCTTCATGCTCCTGCTGGTCACCCAGTTCAAGTATCAGGATCCGCTCAATCCCATGGAAGATAAGGAGTTCATCTCCCAGATGGCCCAGTTCTCCAGCCTTGAGCAGCTCATGAACCTGAACGACAGCATGGAAGGGCTGACCACCGCCACCAACAACCAGCAGATGATCAACGCCACTTCCTACATCGGCAAAAACKTCACCGTGTCGGGCAATGCCATAGGCAAGGTTACGGACGCCGAAACCAAGACGGCCACCATCACCCGCTTCCGCTATGCGCCGTCAGACGCCGTGGCCAGCGGCACCATCACTGTGCGCGACAGCGACAACAAGGCCGTTTATACCCAGACCCTGGGCACGCTGAGCTCCGGCACCACATATGAATTCAACTGGAACGGCCAGACCAGCTCCGGCGCCACGGCCCCGGACGGCGTGTACACGGTGAGCCTCTCTCTGCTCAACAGCTCGGGCGAAGCCGTACTTTCCGATCAGGTGGTAGACGCCACAGTCACGGGCGTGGTTACGGACAACGGCACCGTGTACCTGGGCCTGGAGGGCGGCCAGCTCATGGCCCTTTCCGACGTGCGTCAGGTTATGTTGCCCAGCACTACCAGCACGGATACCGACACAAGCACAGATTCGAAGGCCAGCAGCGGCAGTTAACGGCAAAACTCCGGCCAGGCGGCCGCGCCCCAGGCGCGCCCCGGCCAACACAAATATCCCCCTATCCCCAAGCAGACACGGAGGAAGTTATGGGTCTTTCAGCCAGCATGTGGGCCAGCGTTTCAGGCCTGCTTTCCCACGGACAGAAGATGAACGTGGTGGGCAACAATATCGCCAACGTGAGCACCATCGGCTTCAAAAGCCAACGCATGGACTTCAACGACTATCTGTACCGCAGCACCGGCACGGCCAGCGGCACTTCGCAGATCGGCGCGGGCGCCAGCGTTTACGCCATTCTGGGCGACTATTCCACCGGTTCCTTTGAAAGCACCAACTCGGTGACGGATCTCGCCATTGACGGCAACGGATTTTTTCAGGTGCGCAAGACCAACAGCAAAGAAAAATACTACACCCGCGCGGGCGACTTCTATTTCAACAATGACCGCGAACTGCAGAACCCTGAAGGCTATCTGCTGCAGGGTTGGAAGGTGAACAACGAAAAAAAGCTCACCTTCAACAGCGGCTCCACCAACCTGGGCACGGCCAGCAGCAGCGAATCCGCCTATGTGGGTTCCGGCACGCCCACAGACATCGTGCTGGACAGCTGGAACATCCTGCCCCAGCAAACCACCAACGTCACCTTTACCATGGGCCTGACCAACGACGGCACGGGCGACCGCACCACCAGTGAAACCAGCCCCATGACGGCCCTGTTTGACCTCTGGAACGGCGCCAGCGAACCGCCCCTGGCGGACACGGCCTACGCCACCCAGTCCAGCATCGACGTGTATGACGAAGGCGGCGCCACCCATACCCTTACCGTCTATTACGACCAGGTGGACACCAGCAAGACGGACTCCAACGGCAACACCCTGTACAGCATTGAGGGGCTGCCCGCGGGCTACAGCATGTATGAATACCTGGTAACCGTTCCGCCCTCTGAAGATCGGCGCAGCTATGGCGGCCAGGACTACGACCCCGCCACCAACACCTGGGGCACAGAACCCACGTCGTTTTACGACGACCCCGTCAAGGGCACCAATAAAAATGCCGGCGTACTGATGAGCGGCGTCATGATTTTTGACGCCAGCGGTCAGCTGGTCAACCAAACGGCCTACAGCTATGGGGCCACGGAAACGCCCGATGCCAACGACCAGGTGAGCGTGGACCCCTCGGACAAAAAGTCCTGGCAGCCCACCAAGACCTCCAGCAACGGCGTGCCCGTGTTCACAGCCAACTTTTCCGGCCAGCCCCTGGCCAACAGCGTGAGCGAAACCATGCGCACCAGCGCCGGCGGCACGCCCGTGAGTCAGGCCCAGGACTATATCATAGAGCTGGATTTCGGCCTCAAAAACCTGAGCAACCCGGCCTGGAACAACCCCACGGCCACCACGGTCAAGACAGACAGCTCCGGCAACCCTATCGGCACCTGGCCCTCTGCCCCTGCCACAGAAGTCAGCATGGGGATGGACAAATACGGCTACTACCAGGAAGTGGGCGACGAAAAGCTGTATGGGCAGGATTCCGGTAGCCACGACGTCTATGCCGACAGCACCGGCTATTATTACTATGACGGCACAAATAAAATCTACGGAACGACCAGTGCCGGGACAGAGGTCATGTATGACGGCGCTTACTACATCGACGACAGCGGTACAAAGTGCTACAACACCACAGTAGTTTCAGGCGCAGAAACGCCCGCCTACCAGAACAGCTACGGCTGGTATTATAAGGCCGGATCAGACGACGTCTACGGTACGGCAAACGGCTTCAACGTGCTGCACGACTCTACGGGGTACTACTACACTGACGGTTCCGGCACGCGCCAGGATGTGACCAGCAGCGAATTTACCGCCATCACCACCACGGCCGTGAAGCCCGAAAGCCCCACTGCCCCTCTGGACAGCACGCGCCTGCAGGCCGTCACATCCTCTGAAAAGAACAGCCTGGCCAGCCTGACCACTATATCCAAGTCCACGGGTTCAAGTTCGGGCATCCCCCAGTTCAAGAACGTCATCAGTTACGGTTCAACTGTGCCTACCATGGCCACCGTGGAGCGGCAGGAATACGCCAGCGCGGCCAATACCACATCCTACACCGTGCAATCCAGCAGCCAGGACGGTTACGCCTCCGGCACGCTGAGCAATGTGGATATTGACGAAGCCGGCGTGGTCTACGGCATCTATTCCAATGGCAAGACCATTCCGCTCTATCAGATAGCTCTCTACGACTTCCAGTGCACCCAGGGTCTCTACCGCGAAGGCGGCAACCTCTTTTCCGCCACCCAGGATTCGGGCGAGCCCCGCGTGGGCGTGGCCGGGGATAACGGCTTCGGGGCCACCAAGGCCTACAACATTGAGCAGTCCAACGTGGACATGACCACTGAGTTTGTGCAGATGATTGCCACCCAGCGCGGCTTCCAGGCCAACTCTAAGGGCATAACCACCGTGGACACCATGCTGGAAACCGTCATCGGCATGAAGCGGTAGGCATGCAGGAATAAGAGCACAAGGCCGGGGGCTGGGGTTTACCCCTTCCCCCACGGCGTTGGGGATAGCGCCGCGCCTTTTCCCTCCGTGGAGCGCCGGTTCCGGAATCATCCGGGACCGGCGTTTTTTGTTGTAAAAACCACCAGCGCCCCAGCCCCGCGGCGTCAAAAAAGCCCGCAGCACACCTGGAAAATTTTTCCTCGTGCACAAAATAGATATTCAATGCAGTGTTATTATTAAGTATTTTTTTTTGGCACATGGATTGCATTTCGGTGGGCAGCATAACCCACCAGGAGGTGTCCCATGTCTTTGGTCATTAACCACAATATGATGGCCGCCAACACGGCCAGAAATCTGAACAGTCACTATGCGGCACTGAGCAAATCCACCCAGCGGCTTTCCACCGGCCTGCGGGTCAACTCTGCGGCGGACGACGCCGCCGGCCTGGCCATCCGCGAACTGCAGCGGGCCGACATCGCCACCCTGCAGCAGGGCGCGCGCAACGCCAACGACGCCATTTCCATGATCCAGACCGCCGACGGCGCTCTGAGCGTCATTGACGAAAAACTGACCCGCATGAAGGAACTGGCGGAACAGGCGGCCACCGGCACCTACGATTCCACCCAACGCCTCATGATCGATTCCGAATACCAGGCCATGGCTTCGGAAATTACCCGTATCGCCAACGCTACGGACTTTAACGGCATCCACCTGCTCGACGGCACCCTTTCCGACGACACCCACGACGGGTCGGGCATCACCGCCACGGGCAAGATGAAGATCCACTTCGGCACGGGCAATGATTCCGCCGAGGACTACTACTACATCAAAATCGGCAACAGCACGGCTTCGGCCCTGGGCGTGGGCAACAGCGCAGACCCCAACACTTCCATGGCCTTTACCGTGTCCACCCAGCAGGCTGCCCAAAGCGCTCTGGTGGGCATTACCAACGCCATCGTTTCCAAGGACAATATCCGCGCACACCTGGGCGCCATGCAGAACAGGCTGGAGAACACCATCACCAACCTGAACACCCAGGCCGAAAATCTGCAGGCCGCCGAATCGCGTATTTCGGACGTGGACGTGGCCACGGAAATGACGGAATTTGTGCGCAACCAGATCCTGAGCCAGTCGGCCGTGGCCATGCTTTCTCAGGCCAATTCGCTGCCTCAGATGGCCATGCAGCTCATCGGCGGTTAACCCCCGAAAGCGCATAGCGGCAGAGGCAGACCAAAGACGGGAGGTCCGGGGGCATCTGCCCCCGGACCGGTCCAGAAGACCGTCGCTGTGCCGCTCTCGCCCCCCAATAGGCGGCGCGCTCAGTCCTGGTCTTTTAATTGCAAAGCCGCAAGCGCCGTACGCGCTGCGGTCTGTTCCGCTTTTTTGCAGCTGCTGCCCGTGGCCCGAAACTCGCGCCCGTCCGGCAGACGCAAACCCACTTCAAATGTTTTGGCGTGTTCCGGCCCCTTGCTCCCCAGCCGGGTGTACAGTGGGGCCTGGCCGAAACGCTGCTGCGAGGCTTCCTGCAGCCGCGTTTTATAGTCCTTGACCACCGTGGCCTGCGGCGCTTCCGGCCAGCACTGGGCAAACAGACGCCCCACCGCCGCCTTGGCCGCAACCTCGCCGCCGTCTTCATAAATGGCGGCCAGCACTGCCTCCAGCGCGTCGCTCAGCACGGCATCGCGCTCACGCCCGCCCTGACTTTCCTCGCCCCGACCCAGTTTGATGCACTGGTCCAGCCCTAGGGCTCGCGCCCTCTCGGCCAGGCTTGTGGTGCTCACCAGCCTGGCGCGCAGCCGGGTCAGCTGTCCCTCCCGCGCGTCGGGAAACCGTCGGTACAGCTCCCACGAAACGCACAGTTCCAGCACCGCGTCGCCAAGAAATTCCTGCCGTTCGTTGTGTTCCGGCCCCGCCCCGTACTCGTTGGCCCAGGAACTGTGGGTCAAAGCCCTCTCCAGCAGCTCCGGACGCGCAAATACGTGCCCCAGCAAAGTGCGGGGGTCAGGGGTGGGGACGGCCTCTGCTTGCGTCTTGTTCATGCCCGTACTGTAGCCATTTCGCGCCGCTTGGCAACAGAAAATGCCTTGACATGCGCCACGCCAGCGCCTACCTATGGCCCATCAACCCTGTAGGAGAAAGGCATGGCTTATGACATCCGCTTGATGAAACTGGTGACCGGCGAACTGGTCATCGGCAAATACGACGCCGCCAAAGACAGCCTCACTGAAGTGGCGGCCATTCAGAGCATTCCCACCCAGCAGGGCGTGCAGATGATGATGTTGCCCTATGGCTATCCCTTTGAGCCGGACTTTACCGGCGTTCTTGAGGGAAAAAATTTCCTCTACCGCTACGCCAACACCCCCAAGGAACTGCAGGACAAATATATCGAAGCCTGCACCAACCTCACCGTGGCCGGGGGCCTGGGCAAGCTGCAGTTCGGTTCAGAGCCCTTTGCCGGCGGCGGCGCGGGCGGCGGCCTCATCAAATAATTTCCGCCGGGCTTTCCCGGCCTGTGCGCCCTTTACGCCAAAAACCTGTTGGGGACATTTTACCGTTGAGAATTGGCTTTCTCAGCGGTAAAATGTTTTGGCGTCATACTGGCTCACCAAAGAATCCTGGCCGCTGCGCGACAGACGCGCCGCACCGCCAAAAAATTCTCCCACCGCATTTTGCGCTATTTTCGGGCGGCCCTGCGCCGCCCTTTTTGTACCCCTAACCAAGGAACGACATGCGCGAGCTGCTGCCCCTGCTGCCACGCCCCAGCCGCTACGCGGGCATTGAAGACAACGTTTGCCGCAAAGATCCCACCCGCGTCCGTCTGCGCGTAGCCCTGGCTTTTCCCGATACCTACGAGGTGGGCATGTCCTACCTGGGCCAGAAGATCCTCTACGGCGTGGTCAACGCCCGGCCCCAATGGTGGGCTGAAAGGGTTATGGCTCCGGAGCGTGAAGCCGCGCAGGTGCTGCGCGAGCACAACGCCCCCCTGGCCACCCTGGAGTCGGATACCCCCCTTGTCCGCACGCATGCCCTCTGTTTTTCCATCACCCACGAGCTGTGCTATACCAACGTGCTCTATATGCTGGACCTGGCGGGTATTCCCCTGCGTAGCGCGGACCGGCCAGAAAGTCTGGACGCCTGTCCGCTGGTGATGGCCGGCGGCGGGGCCCTGCTCAGCGCCGAGCCCCTGACCCCATTTGTGGATTTGATGGTTCTGGGCGACGGCGAAGAAAGCCTGCCGGACGTGCTGGAACTGCTGGAAAAAGCCCGCGACCGGGGCTGGACCCGAAAGGAACTGCTCCACGCGGCACGGCGCATCCCCGGCGTGTACGTGCCATCTCTGTTCACGCCCGTGTCGGCCGCGCCCGGCGCGCCTTTGCGCCCCCTTGTGGCGGATTATGCCCGCCCGGCACGGCGCATTGTGGCAGACATCAATAAGGCCGCCTATCCCGTGCGCCAAGTGGTGCCCGTGGGGGCCGTGCACAACCGRCTCTCGCTGGAAATCGCCCGCGGCTGCACGCGCGGATGCCGCTTCTGCCACGCCGGCGTGGTCTATCGCCCTGTGCGAGAGCGCTCCCTGGAAAATATTCACAGCCTGTTGCGCCGCTGCCTGGACGAAACAGGCTTTGACGAAATTTCCTTCCTCTCTCTGAGCACCGGAGACTATTCCGCCCTGAAGACCCTGAGCCTGAGCGTGCTGGACCGCTGCGCCGAAGAACAGATCAGCCTTTCCCTGCCTTCGCTGCGGGTGGGCTCCATCGACGACGCCATCATGGAACGCATGGCCGAGCTGCGCCGCACAGGCTGCACTCTGGCCCCAGAGGCCGGCAGCCAGCGCCTGCGCGACGTCATCAACAAGGGCGTAAGCGAAGAAGGCCTGCTGCTGCACGTGCAAAAACTGCTGGAACATGGCTGGCGGCAGGTGAAGCTCTACTTCATGATCGGCCTGCCCACGGAAACGGACGCGGACCTCACGGCCATTGCCGACCTCTGCCGCAAGGTGCGCGACGCCGCCGGCCCCGGCGGCCCCCGCCTGCAGGTAACCGCCGCCCTCTCCCCCTTTGTGCCCAAGCCCTTCACCCCTTTCCAGTGGGTAGCGCAGAGCAGTCAGGACGAAATCCGCCGCCGGGTAAACCTGGTTCGCGACGCCTTCCGCGGGCTGAAGTGCCTCAAACTGCGCTGGCACGAACCCGCCATGAGCCACCTGGAGGGCATCCTTTCCCGCGCGGACAGGCGCATGGCCGACGTGGTGGAGCTGGCCTACCGCAAAGGGGCCGTGTTCTGCAGTTGGGCCGAAGGCTTTGACCTGAACCCCTGGCTGGAAGCCCTGGAAGCCTGCGGCCTCAGGGCCGAGGATTATACCGGCCCGCGCGAGCCCGGCGCGCCCCTGCCCTGGAGCCATTTGGAAGCCGGAGTTTCCGAAGACTTTCTGCTGCGTGAATACCGCCGCGCCCTGGACGGCAAAATCACCGACGATTGCCGCTACGGGGCCTGCCGTCAGTGCGGGGCCTGCGACACCAGGGCCGGTTCTTCCCGTCTGCCCCACACGCCCACACCGGAAACGGCGTACCCCACGGACGCGGACGGCATGCAGGCCGCACCGGCAACGGCAACCGCAGACGCGCCCCCCGCACGCCAGGCGGACAGTCCCTTCGGCGCGCCGGCCTGGCCCGACGCCGCCCGGCACTGCAACCGCCTGGTCTTTGCCCAGCGCGACCAGGCGGCCCATCAGCCCCGACGCGACGATACCGGCCGCATTGTCTGTCGCGTTCAGGGCAACCGGCCCCCCGGCGTGGCGCCGGAGCTGACCGTCAAGGCGGCTCAGTACCGCGTCTGGCACAGCAGGGTCGCCGGCAGCGCCTGGCTGAGTCAGCTGGAGCTGCAGGCCGTGCTGGACCGGGCACTCCGCCGGGCGCGCCTGCCCCTGGCCTTTTCCCAGGGCTTCCACCCCATGCCGCTGGTGTCCTTTGGCCGCGCCCTGCCCGTGGGCGTGGAAAGCGCAGCGGAATGGTTTGCCCTGACCCTGCACCAGAACCTGCCGCCCGAAGCCGTGGCCGCCCAGCTGGCCCCGCACCTGCCGCTGGGCATGGAAGTGACCGCTGTGGAACGCACTACCAAACAGGCGCGCACAGAACAGGCCGTGGCCGAGGCTTTTTGCTGCCGCCTGCCCACAGCAGCGGAAAACCGCGAGGTCGCCCACTGCTTTGCCGCCTTTGCCGCTCTGGATTCCTGCCCCCGCAGCCGTGAAACCAAAAAGGGACCGCGCACCACAGACCTGCGCCCCCTGCTGGCGCGCTGGGATGTGGCGAAAGGCGACGGTGCCGTGACATTTGTGGCCGACTGGGGTAGTGCATATCTGTCGCCTTTAAAATTGTGTTTGGCCATTCTGGAGCCTCTGGGGGAAGAAACTTCCCTGCAGCCCCGGCTGCATCTGTGCAAGACCGCGCAAATCTTTGCCGACGGGCAGACCCGTCCGTGAGGAGCCCATGTCCCGTACGCCGACCTGGTTCTTTTTTGGAGATTCGCTCACTTTGGGAGTGAACGACGACCAGATGCCCGGCGGCTGGGTCAGCCGGCTGGCCGTACTGGGGCGTGAAGTCGGTCTGTACGGCATCCCCCGCGCCACCTTCTATAATCTGGGCGCACGGCGGCAAGGCACGGCGGACGTGGCGCGCCGCTGGCGGACAGAAATGGAGGCCCGGCGCATCCCCGGCATGGAACCGCGCCTGGTGTTCTGTGTGGGGGTAGTGGATATGGCCGCGCCCGGAGGCGGCACGCCACGCAACCAGGATGCAGTCCTGGCGGACCTGCGCCCTATGCTGACGGCAGCCCAGGCCTTGGCCCCCACCTTGGTGGTCAGCCCGCCGCCGGTGGCCGACGCGGACACGCGGCAACGTCTGGCCGCCCTGAATGCGGGCCAGAAAAAAATCTGCGCCGACCTGGGCCTGCCCTTTGCGGAGGCATACAGCGCTCTGGCCGCCGACAAAACCTATCTGCAAGACCTGAGCGACGGCCTGCACCCCGGCCCCCAAGGCTGCGCGCTTATGGCAAAAACCCTTTTGGCGCAACCCTGCGTACGCCGTTTTTTCAGCTTATCAGGAGCATGATCATGGGATCCTGTATGCCCTTTCCCGACGAAAAGCCCTTTGCCGAACGCGTCAAAAACCTGGCTGAGGACGAACTGCTGGAAATCTGGGAAGAAACCCAGCAGATTGAGTGTATGATCAGCGCGGAACTGCACACGGAAATCACCATTGCCCCGGACTATGAGCGCCTGATTGTGGAAGAGCTGCGTCTGCGTTCCTCCCGCCGCGCCAAGGGCGGCCACGCCTCGGCGCTGCGCTCCGTAAGGCTGTAATTCGCAGGACGCTGGTTTTTGCGCTATTGCTTTTTGCGCTGTTTTTCCCGGGGGATGCCGCCCGTAAAATATGCCGTGAAAGACGCGCGGCCGCGGCGTTTGTGCGCCCAGCCGGGCACAGGCGGCTGTAATAAGGCAATTTCACTTTGAAATTGCCCTGGCGACTGCATGAGCAGATGCCTGCCGTGGGGCGCAAGCGTAGCTTCAGCTGTTACGGCGCAGGAGCTTCCCGTTACGACGAAGGAAGTTACAGGCCAAGACAGCAGCACCAGTTACGGATGCAGACAGTACCGCTGGGTATTTGCGCGGACAAGCGCCGGAACGAGCCTGTTCAACTTTGAGGATACATATTCTTAAAGGTAATATGCTTACACTCTAGAGCAGTTAGCGAATGAAATGAGCTAACTGCTCTGCAAGGATTTTCTTGAAAATCCTTGCCACGAAATGCGAGAAGGCAGGCTTTTGCCTGCCGTAAGCGAGCATTTCAAGTGTTAAATGCTCTAGCAAAAAAAACAGGCTGTCGCGTAAAACAACAGTGCCGGTGGAACGCGCGTTCCACCGGCACTGTTCGGTATGGGGCAGGAGCCTGCCCGACGGAGCAATGCCCTTCCGGAATCGGTCCGGCAGTTGCGTGAGCAGGTTCCGCCGCCAAAGCGCTTGCGGGCCTTGGCCTCTCGCAAGGCAACCGGCTTTAAACGGCGCTCAACATGTCCATGTCTTCGCTGGAAAGCAGCTTGTCCAGATCCAGCATGATCAGCAGACGGTCCTGCAGTTTGCCCACGCCGCTGATGTAGTCCGAGTCCACCCCGGCCACCACCGGCGGCGGCGGTTCCACCGTGCTTGCCGGAATGCGCAGCACCTCCGACACGGCGTCCACCACAAAACCCACAATAATGTTGTTGATTTCGATCACGATGATGCGCGTGTTCTTGTCGTGGGCCTTGGGGGCAAGGCCGAAACGCCGCCGCAGATCGATGATCGGAATGACCTTGCCGCGCAGGTTGATGACGCCTTCCACAAATTCCGGAGCCCGGGGCACCTTGGTGATCTCCATAGTGCGGATGATTTCCTGCACTTTCAGGATATTCACCCCGAACTCTTCCTCGCCGATGCTGAAGGTCACCAGCTGCAGAAGTTCGTCTTCCTGTTTTTTCTGGTTCAGATCCATATCCGCTCCCTTGTCAGAACGCCAAGCCACGCACAACCGTGCCGCTGCGGCGGGCAGGCCGCGGCGCGGGCCCTCGTGGCACACACTGGTTTGTATCGGCCTGACCGTAAAAAACCATAGGCCTCAAGACCATAAAAAAATCAGCTCCCGTCAAAAGCCCGCTGTAAAGCCGACTCCAGAGCCCGCACGCCGTACACGTCACGCAGCACCAGGGGACGCGACGCACCCGCCCCGGCCGGGAAAAGCGCGGTGAGCGGGATGCTCTTGCTGCCTAAAGCCTCCAGCAGGCGCACAGCATAGGCGTCGGCGCGGGTCAGGTCCACACGCACCAGTTCCAGCCCGTAACGGGCCTGCAGGCCACGCATACGCTCGTCAGTAAGCACTGTGGCTTCCATAAATTTGCAGTTGGGGCACCAGTCCGCCGTAAATTCCAGCAACAACGGTTTTTGCCCCAGCGAGGCGCTGAAAACTTCCGGGCTGAACGTCCGCCACTGGGGCAAAGGCGCCACGGGCCGCAAAACCAGCACCATGGCCGTAGCCAGCAAAAGCCCGCCCAGGCCGCCTACCAGCCGCCGCCGCAGGGGCGGCGCGTCCACACCGCAAAACTGCCCCCACAGCCAGGCACAAAGCGCCACCACCAGCAGCATGCTCAGTACCTGCATGTGCCGCTCCACCGGCAGAATGGAAAGCAGATAGAGCGCTGTGCCCAGCAGCAAAAAGCCCACCATGCGCTCAAAAATACGCATCCACATGCCGGGCTTGGGCAAAATGCGGGCCAGGTTCGGCCAGATGCTGAACAAAACATAGGGCAAGGCCATCCCCAGCCCCACGGACCAGAACACAACAACAACCACGATAAGCGGCTGGGTAAAGGCCCAGCCCAGCACGCCCCCCAGCAGAGGCCCGCTGCAGGGCGTGGCCAGAAAGGTGGAAACCAGCCCGCTGGCGTAAGCCTGCAGACAGGGATTTTTGCTCTGTGCGCCCGCCTTGAGGTCGATGACCGGCAGGGTGAACACCCCCAGCATGGAAAGCCCCATAAGAAAAACCAGCAGCAGCATAACCATGAGCACGGCTTGATTCTGATACAGCTGCCCCCACATAAGATCCGCCAGGCCCAGAACCAGGGCCAGGGCGCTGAACAAGGTCATAACCCCGGCCGCAAAGCAGATATTGTGCTGCCGAAAGCGCCGCAGGCCCTCCTTGCCGCCGCCGCCCATAAGCAGCAGCCCACTGACCTTAAAGGTCAGTACGGGCAGCACGCAGGGCATGATATTGAGCAAAAGCCCGGCCAGCATGCCAAACAGCAAGGCCTTGCCCAGACCGGAAATTTCCAGACTGGCGTCCAGATAGCGCGGCGTGAGGCTCAGGTCAAAGMCGTCGGGCGGCGGCAGGGCGGCCTGCGGCGCTGTGAGGACGTCGCCAGGGGGCAGACCGACAGTCGTGCCGGGAGCAGGGGCACGGACAGCGCCCGGCGGTATTGCCGCACCGTCCTCCTGCGCCGTCTCTTCACCTGTGGCCTGGGCCGGCGGCTGCGCGCTTACCCGCCGCCACTGACCGGCCCAGGGTTGCGCCTCCAGTGGGGGCGGGTCCGCAGGCAGAGCGCCCTGCAGGGTTTCGTCCACGGGCTGACACTGACGCGGAGAGCATAAAAGCAGGCTCAGCGCGCCCGTATACGGTTTGCCCGCCGCTGCCGCGGGCACGCGCGCAAAGAGGAGGGTTTCCCCCTCATATACGGAAACCGTCACCGAAGGGTCGTAATAGTCGCGCTGCACGGCCCCCGTCGGATACCAGACCGGCGCGGCCGGCCCGCCCGCAGGCTCCAGGGTCAGCACCGTGGGCCTTCCCGCGTCGCCCGGCTCATGGCTATAGGCGTGGAAGCCTTCAGGAATGTGCAGCCGCAGGGCCAACACCAGGTTCTGGCCGTCGCGGGCCACCTCCAGCTGGCGCCCCAGCCTGGCGGCATCAGCCGCGCCCGGCCGCCCAAGCCCGCACAAAAGCAGCAGCGCCAAAACGCCCAGACATGCCGCCCACAGCCGTGCTTCAGGCCGGGAAAAAACGCCCGATTCTGCGGGAAGGCCCTGCTCTTGTTTCACTAAATCACACCGTTTTGACAAATTTTTTTCCTTTTCTCTTGACAGAGACGGCCCATGCGGGTAAACCCCTTTTCACGTTGCACGGGTCATTAGCTCAATTGGTAGAGCAGCTGACTCTTAATCAGTTGGTTCGGGGTTCGAGTCCCTGATGGCCCACCAAAGAAAAGCAAGGACTTAGAGTAAAATCTAAGTCCTTTTTTTATTTTATTTCTCTGAGAAGGGCTCATTCCGAATACTCCTGCACTGCCTTTGGGCTTCCCGCCGCTCTGTGACGCCACGGTTCACCAGGTGCGGCCCAGGCCAGCATGACCAAGCGTATTAACAATAAAATCGCACTATTGGCCATGACAACCGATAGCCAGCTTGCATACATCCCCGCCATAACCATCAGCTAGGCCACTTTTATCATGCCGGGCAGCGCAGCGTCAAAGTGGATATCCACGGTTTACGGAGTACCTCAACGACAGGGGCAAGCGCTTTCTCCGGACCGCTCTGCCCCTTTTTGACGACAGGCCCGGTCTGCGCTCCAAACGGTTTGCGCCCTCCCGTGCAGGCGGAACAGCCTCCGCCCGGCGGGCCACTTGCATTCGCCCTTGCCTTGGCCTACACTTGCTTAATTAAATGCAGGAAGGATCCCCATGCTTCGCAGTATGACCGGGTTTGGCCGCTGTGTGGTGGAAAGCCCCCTTTTCACCCAGCAGTGGGAAGTAAAAAGCGTCAACAGCCGCCACCTGGACCTCAAATGGCGTCTGCCCCCCGCTCTGCGCAGCCTGGAGGCGCGGCTGGAAAAGGTCGTGCGGCGTTATGCCTCGCGCGGCCGGGTGGACATCAGCCTTATGCTCCAGTACGCCCCGGGCGGCGCGCCGGCCACGCGCTTTGACGCGCCCCAGGCCGCGGCCATGCTGGACGGCCTGCAGGCCCTGGCCCTGGCCCGCGGGGACGACTTTACCCCGGACTACAACCTGCTGCTGGGCATCAGCGCCCTGTGGGGCGACAACGGCGAAGAACTGGACGAAGACACCGCCGCCGCCCTGGAAGAAGGCCTGTCTCTGGCCCTGGAAGACTGGAACGAAGCCCGCGCCGCCGAAGGCCGTGCCCTGGCCACGGACATGCATTCCCGCATTCTGCGCATGGAGGAATGGACCGGCCTTATCGCCGAACGCGCGCCGGCCATCCGCGACGAACGAACCGTCCAGCTGCGCGATCGCCTGGCCGAGGCCCTGGGCCAGAATGGTCAGGAGCTGGACGAAGGCCGCTTTCTGCAGGAAATCGTCACCCTGGCCGACCGACTGGACGTGAGCGAAGAGCTCACTCGCCTCAGCACACACCTGGCCCGGCTGCACGATTTGCTCCAGTCCGGGGGCGACGCCGGGCGACGGCTGGACTTCACCCTGCAGGAATGCTTTCGCGAAATCAACACCTGCGGCAACAAACTGCCCGACGTGCAGCTTTCCCGCCTGGTGGTGGACTTTAAGAACGAACTGGAAAAATGCCGCGAACAGGTCCAGAATCTGGAATAATCCATGCCCCGTGACAGACTTATCAACATCGGCTTCGGCAACTATGTGCTGGCGGGCCGGGTGGTGGGCATTGTCAGCCCCGCCTCCTCGCCCATGAAACGCCTGCGCGAGGACGCCAGGGCCGAAGGGCGGCTCATCGACGCCACCCAGGGGCGCAAAACCCGCTCCATTCTGGTAACGGATTCCAACCACGTAATCCTCTCCTCCATTCAGCCGGAGACCATCAGTCAACGTTTTGCGCAAGAGGAAGAAACCCGATGACCCGCCAAGGCATCGCCCTGGTTCTGAGCGCCCCTTCCGGCGCAGGCAAGACCACCCTGGTCAAGCGTCTGCAGCAGGAATTTCCCGGCTTTGCCTACTCCGTTTCCTGCACCACCAGGCCCCCCCGTGCGGGTGAGGTGGACGGCAAGGACTACCACTTTTTGCAGCGCGCGGAATTTGAACGCCGCCGCGCCGCAAAGCAGTTTGCCGAGTGGGCCGAAGTGCACGGCAATCTTTATGGCACGCCGCTGGATCCGGTAAAGCAGACTCTGCGGCAAGGCACGGATCTGCTTTTCGATATCGACGTGCAGGGCGCCGCCCAACTCAAGCTCAGCCTCGCCGAGGCCGTCTTTGTCTTCATCCTGCCGCCCGGTCTGGACGAGTTGGAACGCCGCCTGCGCGGACGGGGGCTGGACGATGAGGCGAGCATTCAGCGCCGTTTGGCCAATGCCCGGCAGGAAATGGCCGCGTCCCGCTGGTACGACGCTCTGGTGGTTAACGACGACCTGGATCAAGCCTACGACCAGCTGCGGGCCGTGTACCTCGCGGCCACCTTGGCCCCGGCGCGCAACCCCGGCCTGGTGGACGCCCTGCTGACCCGCTGAAACCGTATGTTTGAGGAAAATATGCCCTCGACCCGCGCCCTCCCCTGCCCCCAACTGGTGGCGGCCCTGGACCTGCCCGACAAAGACCGTGCCCTCTCCCTGGCCCGGAGCTTGCGCGGCATCGTGCCCTGGTGCAAGGTGGGCATGGAGCTGTTTACCCTGGCTGGCCCAGCCCTGCTGGAAGCCCTGCGCGGCCTGGACTTCAAGGTTTTTCTGGACCTGAAATTCTATGACATTCCCCACACGGTGGCACAGGCCGTCAAGGCTGCCGCTGCCGGCGGCGCAGATCTGCTCACCCTGCACTGCCAGGGGGGGGAACGCATGTGCCGCGCGGCGCGCGAGGCCGCTGCGGGCCTGCCCAACGGCGGGCCGCTGCTCTTCGGCGTCACGGTGCTTACCAGTTTTGCCCAGGACGAAATGCCGGGCATTGCCGCCACTCCCAGGGCATTCGCCCTCTCCCTGGCCCAGGGCGCAGCGGCCTGGGGCCTGGACGGCGTGGTCTGCTCCGGCCACGAGGCCCCGGAGATCAAACAACGCTGTCCGGACCTGCGCTGCCTCTGCCCCGGCATCCGCCCGACGGGCGCTGCCGCCGACGACCAACGCCGGGTCATGACGCCGGCCATGGCCGTGGCTGCCGGGGCGGACTACCTGGTGGTCGGCAGGCCCATTCTTACCGCGCCGGACCCGGTTCAGACTGCGCAAGACATGGCAGACGCCATCCGCCTGGCCGCCACGGATTTTACCGGGCAACAGCCTTCCGGTCCGGGCGGCGCACCGGCATAAGGCCCCTGGCCGCAACCGCGCTCCGGACGTACATTGCACGCCTTCCGGCCAGCCTTTTCTGGCCGGAATTCGGCAGACGAGGAAATCATGGCCGCATCCGATCCCACATCCGCTCCCAAGCCCGCCGCCACGGCCCCCGCGCCCGGCGCCGCCCCTGCCGCCAACGGCAAAACGCAGGTGCGCGGCGTGTTTTCCACCCAAGAGGTGCGCAAGGTGGGCACCGGCACCACCACCCGCAAAACCGTGCAAAAAAATTTCTGGTTTGTGGAGCAGCAGGGCAACGTCATCCAGTGCCAACCCCTCAACCCCAACTATGTGCCCAGCGGCCCCAAGCGCACAATCACCCTGGACGAACTGCTCAGCAAATTCGCCCCGGAACCGGAATTTTATCTCAATTCCGTGTTTCCAAAAATGATGGAACTGCAGCGCAGCGTGGAAAACGGCGACAGCCACCGCGAAAAAGGCGATACCTTCACTGCGGAATACGCATACGACCACGCCCTTACAATCGACGAAGAAAATGTGCGGGCCAACTTCGGCATCGGCCTCACCTACCTGGAACGCGGCGACACAGCCCGCGCCCAGGATATTTTCGAGCGCCTGGTTAAGCTGGATGGGGCCTTTGAGCCTGAGCACAAACACCTCTTCAACGAATTCGGCATCAACCTGCGCAAAAACCACATGCTGGAGCAGTCCCTGGCCTACTACCGCCGCGCCCTGGAGCTGACCCAAAACGACGAAAATCTCTACATGAATATGGCCCGCGTGCAGCTGGAAGCCAAAGATCTGCAAAGCTGCATCGACAACCTGCTGCACGCCCTACGCCTAGCCCCCCGCCACGAACCCTCACTCAAATTCCTGGCCTGGCTCATCCAGAAGCAACTAGTGCCCGCCGAACGGGTGGACGATGTGCGCGCGGCCCTCCAGGCCGCCAGCAAAGCCGCCGCACCGGCCGCCGCAGCCGCGCAAGCCGCTCCCGCTGCCGCGCCTCTGCCTTCACCGAGAGGCGGAACGCCATCGTGAAAATCTGGCACAAACGGCAAGCGCCCGCGGGGCAGCCCCCTGCGCCGCCCCCGGCCTGGGCCGAAGAATTGGGCATTTCCCTCCCCCTTCTGGAACTGCTCTGGCGACGGGGCTTTACCTGCAAAGAGAACATAGACGCCTTCCTCTCCGCCCGCCTGGGATCCCTTACCCCGCCCTCGCGCTGGCCGCAGATTCCCGAAGCCGCCGACCTCCTGGCCCGCGAGCTGCTGGCCGGCAAATCCCTGGCTGTCTGGGGCGACTACGATGTGGACGGCATCACAGCCACAACCCTGGTGCTGGACGTGCTGGAAGGCCACGGCATCCATGCCCACTGGCACATCCCGGACCGCCGCAGCGAAGGCTACGGCCTCAACGTGCCCCAGATGGAAGCTCTGGCCGCCCAGGGCTGCGGCCTGCTGCTCACCGTGGATTGCGGCATTGCCGACGTGGCCGCCGTGGCCCGCGCCCGCGAACTGGGTATGACCGTGGTGGTTTCAGACCACCATCTGCCCGGTCCGGACCTGCCCCCGGCCCAGGCCCTCTGCAACCCCCGCCTCTGCGCAGAGGCGGACTTGCCCTGCCCCCACCTGGCCGGCGTGGGCGTGGCCTTTTATCTTATGGGCGCGCTCAACGCAGCCCTGGCCCCGCACACGGGCCGCCGCCATCGCATGGACAACGTGCTGGACCTGGTGGCCTTGGGCACACTGGCGGACGTTATGCCCCTTAAGGGCGAAAACCGCATTCTGGTGCGCGGCGGGCTTGCCCACATGGCCGCTACGGCCCGGCCTGGCCTGGCTGCCCTCAAGGCCGTGAGCAAACTGGACCCCGCCGCCGCCCTGAGCAGCGGACAGGCCGTCTTTCGCCTGGCGCCGCGCATCAACGCCGCTGGCCGCATGGGCCAGGGGGCCCTTGCCCTGCGCCTGCTGCGGGAAAAAGACCACGCCCAGGCCGCCGCCCTGGCCCAGGAGCTGGACGCCCTCAACACCAGCCGCCGCGAAGAAGAAGAACGCATCCACCTTGCCGCCCGCGCCCAGGCCCTGGACCTGCTGGGCCGCGAACCCCGCGCCGGTCTGGTGCTCTACGGCAAGGACTGGCACCCCGGCGTGGTGGGCATTGTGGCCTCCCGCATGGTGGAAGAATTCTACCGCCCCACTGTCATCCTCTGCGATGACGGCGGCGGCGTCAAAGGCTCCGGCCGCTCGGTGCGGGAATTTGACCTCCACGCGGGTCTGGCCCGCACGGCCCATTGCCTGCTGGGCTTCGGCGGTCACCGTCTGGCCGCCGGCGTGCGCCTCACCCCTGGAAAAATCGCCGAATTCCGCGCCGCTTTTGAAGCCGTGTGCGCGGATATCCTCGGCCCTACCCCCCTCATCCCCAGCCTCACCCTGGAAGGCGAACTGGGCTTCGACCAAGCCAGCAACCGCAACTTTCTCAAAGAGCTGGAACTGCTGCGCCCCTTTGGCCCCGGCAATGCCGAACCCGTCTTCGCCTCCCCGCCTTTGCTGGTGCGCGACCGCGCCCCCCTGGGCCGCAACCCGGAACACGCCCGCTTGCGCCTCCAGGACGAAAACTGCGGCGTCACCCTCAGCGCCAAAGCCTGGGGTCTGGGCAAAGACCTCACCCCCGCCCTGGTGGGCCGCCGCATCCGCGTGGCCTATACCCCCAGGCTGGATACCTACAACGGCGTCGCCTCCGTAGACGTAGGCATCAAAGACTGGCAGCCCGTTTAGGGGAAAATTTTGTGGGGGGAAGGGAACTTTTGTGAACAAAAGTTCCCTTCCCCCCACACCCCCCATCCTTCAAAAAACTTCTTTCCCTCAGGGAACGCGCCGGACGTACCCTGGCAGAAAGAAAAATTTTTCGCGGGGAGCTACGCAAAAAGCAGCGGGCACACGTCTGAACGGCACGGCTGCCCCGTGTGCCGGGCTTCAGGCGTCTTCGGCGTCGCGCACTACTTCGAGGATGGCGGGCAGAGAGCGGATGGCTTCGATGAGCTGGTAGAGTTGTGTGGCGTCGCGCACTTCCACAGTAAAGCGCAGTTTGGCCCGGCCGTCCACCAGGTTATCCATGTTCAGGCCGGTGATATTGACGCCGTTTTTAGCCATGGTCTGCGCCACGGTGGCCAGCACGCCCTGTTCGTTTTTGGCAATGATGAAGATGCCGGCCTCGTAGGGTTTTTCTTCCATGCCGTCCCAGTGGACGGAAATGAGACGTTCCGGCTCCATATTGGCCACATTGGGGCAGTCGGCCCGGTGCACGCTGATGCCCAGCCCCCGGCTGATGTAGCCGATGATGGGGTCGCCGGGCACGGGGTTGCAGCACTTGGCAAAGCGCATAAGCACGCCGTCCACGCCGGAGATGCCCACGCCCTCGGTTTTGCGGGCGGCGGCCTCCTTGCTTTCCTTGACCGAAGGCGGCGCGGGTTCGGCCGCGGCAGCCGCCTCTGGGTGGAGCACGGCATAGAGGCGGTTGAGCACCTTACGCGGCGTCAGGTGGGCGTACCCCACGGCAGCCACCAGGTCGTCCACGCTGTCAAAATTCATCTCCTGGGCCACCAGGGCCAGCTGCCCTTCCTTGGCGGTCTTGCCCACGTTAATGCTGACCTTGCGGCCTTCCTTTTCCAGCAGGTCGCGGCCCAGGGTTACGGCATGGCTGCGTTCTTCGGTGCGCAGATAGCGCTGGATGCGGCTGCGCGCCCGCGCTGTCTTGACTATCTTGAGCCAGTCCCGGTTGGGATTGCGCGACGGGTCTGTGACGATCTCCACCACGTCGCCGTTTTTGAGCTCCGTGCCCAGGGGCATGAGCCGCCCATTGATCTTGGCCCCGGCGCAGTGCTGGCCCACGTTGGTATGGATCATGAAAGCGAAGTCCAGCGGTGTGGCCCCTTCGGGCAGTTCCTTCACGTCGCCGGCGGGCGTGTAGACGTAAACCTCGTCCTTGAAGAGATCCATCTTCAGGGAGTGCATAAACTCGCGGGAGTCGCTCTCTTCACTCTGGCGCTCAAAAATTTCGCGCAGCCAGGCAAACTGCTCCAGATCTTTGCTGTTGACGCGGCCTTTTTCTTTATACAGCCAGTGGGCGGCCACGCCGTGTTCGGCCTGACGGTGCATATCTTCAGTCCGAATCTGGATTTCAATACGTTCTCCGTCGGGGCCAATGACCGTGGTGTGCAGGCTCTGGTAGCCATTGGCTTTGGGCATGGAGATATAGTCTTTGAAGCGTCCGTGCACGGGCCGCCACTGAGAATGCACCAGCCCCAGCACGGCGTAACAGTCCCTGATGTCCTTGACCAACACGCGAAAAGCCATAATGTCGTGCATTTCGTCCAGGGTCAGCGATTGGGACTGCATTTTTTTGTAAATGCTGTACTTGTGCTTGATGCGGCCGTAGACCTGCCCAATGATATCGTTGGCGGCCAGTAGATCCTTGATCAGGGCCACCACCTTTTCAATAATCTGCTTTTCCACCACCTGGTGTTTGTCCAGCCAGTGGTCGATCTGGTTGTAGATGTCCGGCCGCAGGTATTTGAAGCTCAGATCCTCCAGATTGCGCTTCATGATATACAGGCCCAGCCGGTTGGCCAGCGGGGCGTAAATATCCATGGTCTCCTGGGCGATGCGCTTTTGCTTGTAGGCTTTTTGAAAGTCCAGGGTGCGCATGTTGTGCAGCCGGTCAGCCAGCTTGACCATAAGCACGCGCATGTCGTGGCTCATGGCCAGAATCATCTTGCGGATGTTTTCCGCCTGGGCTTCTTCTTTGTTTTCAAAAGAAATTTTGCTGATCTTGGTAACGCCGTCAACAATGTCGGCTACTTCTTCGCCGAAATTTTCTTCAATCTCCTCAAGGGTGGCTTTGGTGTCCTCCACCGTATCGTGCAGCAGACCAGCGACAACGGTGGGTTCGTCAAAGCCCATTTCGGCCAGGGTATCGGCCACGGCCAAGGGGTGGGAGAGGTAGGGCTCACCCGAAAGGCGGGTCTGACCCGCGTGGGCTGTGGCGGCAAACACATAGGCCTTCTGGATAAGCTCCAGATCGGCGTCGTTGTTGTTGGCCGCCACTTTGTCGAGAATTTCCTGGATACGGATCATGCATAGCCCCATTGCGGACAAAAATGCCGCTGAGAGGCGGCCTTGCATAAACTATGTGCCGACTTGCGCGGCCTTGTCAATGAGGGACAAGGCCGCGCGGGCGGCTCAGGGCTCAAGGGCGCTGCGCTGCAGAGACTTGGGCACCCACCATTGTTCAAAATTATACATGATGCCCGCCAGGGCCGGTTCTATGCCTTGAAAGCGGCGCTGCACCACGGGCAGGGCGTAAGGAACAAAAAGAAAGCAGTAGGGCTGATCCCGGTCCAGAATTTCCTGAATGCGCCAGTAGAGCCGGGCGCGCTGGTCCTGGTCCGGCAGGGAGCGCGCCTCTTCCAGCAGTGTGTCCACCTCCGGATTGCGGTAGTGGGTAAAGTTGAGGCCCCCCTCCACAGCCTGGGAGGAATGCCAGACCTGATAGATGTCCGGATCCTGCGGGATGGTCCAGCCCAGCAGTACGGCGTCAAAGCGGCCTTTGTTGACAAATTCACGGATAAAGGCGGCCCACTCCACCGTACGGATGCGCACGTCCACGCCTATGGCCCGCAATTGGGACTGAATGACCGTGGCCGTGAGGATACGCTGTTCGTTGCCCTGGTTGGTAAGGATGGTAAAGGCCAGGGGTTTGCCGTCCCGGTCCAGAATGCCATCGTGGTCGTGGTCGGCAAAGCCGGCCTGGGCCAGCAGGGCGCGGGCGGCGGCCAAATCCTGCCGCAGGGGCTTGAGCGTGGGGTGGCTGGCCCAGGTGCCGGGCTTAAAAGGGCCGAAAGCCGGAATGCCCTGCCCCAGCAGCACGCCCTTGATCAGGGCGTCCCTGTCCAGCGCCAGAGAAATGGCCCGCCGCACGCGCACATCTTTGAAAAAGGGGTGCTCCAGGTTAAAGCCCAGAAAAACATACATGGAGGCCAGATAGCGGTATTTGCGAAATTCCCGCTCCCAGACCGGGCCGGAGGTCTGCCGTAGATACTGCAGGGGCGAAAGGTCCATGACGTCCAGCCGCCCGGCCCGCGTTTCCATAAACATGGTGGCCGTGTCGGGGATAATACGGTAGACTATCTTATCAATGTGCGGTCGCCCCATAAAATAGCTAGGCGAAGCGGTCAGCACCATGCGGCTGCCCGATTCCCACGACGTGAGTCGGTACGGGCCCGCGCCCAGAGGCTTGCGGGCAAAATCCGTGGTGCGGATGTTCTGCCCCTCCAGAATATGTTTGGGCAGGATGGGGTTCATCCAGGTAGCTACGGCCCGGGCGAAAAACTGATCGTACGTGACCTCGAAGGTATAGCGGTCGATAATGCGCAGATCCTTGATGCGCAAAAAATCCTCGGCATAGGGGCTGCCCGTAGCCGGGTCCGCCGCCAGCTTGCAGGTAAAGGCCACGTCCGCGGTGGTCAGTTCCTTGCCGTCCTCCCAGAGGATGCCCTTGCGCAGGGTAAAACGCAGACGCTTGCCGCCGTCCTCCAGGCTCCAGCTCTGGGCGGCCCAGGGTTCAGGCTGCAGATTTTTGTCGTAGCGCAGGGGCGCCACGTAGAGCAGGTCGGCAATTTCATGCGAAGGCGCATCGGCCGTAAGATAAGGGATGAGGTTGGAAGCCTCCCCAATGGTGCCGAACAAAATGCGCCCGCCGTCCACAGGCGCGGCGGCGGCTTCCCCATGCGCGGCGGCAACTGCGGCCGACGCGCACCACAAAGCTGCGGCGCAGACCAGGGCCACCAAGGCCACGTGCAGCGCGGTCAGCGCCTTGATTGAGCGCTCAAAAAATATTTTTTCCATCTGCCAGACACTTCATATTGCTTTTGCCCCCCCACCTGTGCTATTTGTCGCAAACGTCATACATCGCCCCGCAGCTGTCGTTCCGGACGCGAATTCAGGGGCTTTTTTGAGGAACGCATGAGCCGATCAGAACAGAGCGTCGTTCGCGAAATGTGCCAGACTTTCCTGCACGACAGCGTGCCGGAGTACATCCGCGACGCGGCCTACTATATCCTCTCCGAGGGAGAGGTGCAAAAAATAAATATCCAGGAAGGCGAGACCTGGGACGTGCAGGGCGTCATCCAGGGCGGCGACCTGCAGGTCTATACGCCCAGCCTGAGCTTTACCATCACCGACCGCAGCACGCGCCACCAGTGCAACTGCTCCGACGCTTTCACGGGCATCTGCCGCCATGTGGCGGCCCTGGCTCTGCGCCTGGTGGAAGAACTGCGCAAGGAACAGGGCGACCCGGAAGACACCCCGCCCCCCAGCACGGACTGGAAGCAGAGCTTCCGCAACTTTTTTTCCACGGACATGGAGCCGGAACCCGGCCGCCACTATCTCATCTTCCGTTTCGAACCGGAACAGGGGCGGCTGCTGGTTTCCTTTTTCCGGGGGAGGCAGAACAAATCCGGCCTGTCCAGCGTGCACAACGAAATCACGCTGGAGCAGATCATCCAGAACCCTGAATGGTGCGAATTCTCTCCCCAGCTGCCGCACGTGGCCCGGCAGATCGGCCAGCACCTCGACTACTACGGCCACCGGGTGGAAATCCCCCAGGGGCTGACCTCCTGGTTTTTCTGGTCTGTGCGCAAGGAATATTACCTGCTCTGGAAAGACACGGACATGCCCTGCCGGATAGAGAGCACGCCCTTTTCCCTCAAGCTCAGGCCCATTCTGGACGACTCGGGCTTTCACTTTGACGTGCTGCTCAAGCGGGAGGGTCGCCCGCCCCTGCCCATCCGGGCCGGCCGCATCACGGGCAACGAACGCGGCAGCAGCCAGCCTGAAAGCTCTGCCCCCGAAGACGCGCCCATCACCTTTCACGGGCAGATGCCCCTGTGGGTCTGCTACCAGCACAATTTCTAT
Organism: Desulfovibrio legallii; assembly: GCF_004309735.1. Classification (NCBI taxonomy): domain Bacteria; kingdom Pseudomonadati; phylum Thermodesulfobacteriota; class Desulfovibrionia; order Desulfovibrionales; family Desulfovibrionaceae; genus Desulfovibrio; species Desulfovibrio legallii. Next base: position 144,802 of record NZ_SIXC01000006.1, on the reverse strand, counting down.
CCGGTGCAAACGGGCCTCTACCCTTCCCTGGTGCGCAACCTGATCTATGAACGCCCCGTAGTGCCCCACGAAGAAATTTCGGAATTTCTGGACCGGGTCTGGACCCGCCTGCCCGCCTCGGAGCTCTATGAGCCGCAGCAGTTCCTCAAGCTCATGGAGCCGGTCTTCCAGCCCGCCACCTACAACCCCAAGCTCTTTCTGGATGAAGAAGGCAGCCTGCTGACCCTGGAAATCGACAACGTCTATGAAACCCGCCACGGCGAATTCACCCTCAACGGGCCCAACCCTGACTTCCAGACCGGCAGTTACGGCTATGAAGGACAGACTTTTCTGGTCCGCCGCCACCAGGAAGAAGAAGCCCAGCTCATGAGCGAACTGACGGGCATGGGCTTCCAGGCCCGCTCCAGCAAACTCTGGTTTCTGGAACCGGAAGAGGCCATTGCCTTTTTGCTGGATTCCTACCCCAAGCTGGTGGAAAACTACCGCGTCTATGGTGAAAAGGCCCTCTCGCGCTACAAGGTGCGCACGGCCATGTCCAACATCACGGCCCAGGTCACCAGCAATGAGAAGGAAAAGTGGTTTTCGCTGGATATTACCGTGGACTACGAAGGCCAGTCCCTGCCGCTGGAAAAAATCTGGAAGGCCTGGACGCGCGGCAAGCGCTATGTGCAGCTGAAGGACGGCTCCTACACCAGCCTGCCCGAAACCTGGCTGGAAAAGCTGGCCCACAAGCTCACGGCCCTGGGCCTGGACCCCAGCAAGCCGCCGCAGCAGAAGTTCAAACAATTCGAGGCCCCGGTGCTGGACAGCCTGCTGGAAGATCTGCCCGGCGCGGCCACGGACTCCTTCTGGAACAACCTGCGCGAAAAAATCCGCTCCTTCCGCGAGGTGCGGCCCATTGCCCCGCCCAAGGGCCTCAACGCCGATTTGCGCGCCTACCAGGCGCAGGGGCTTTCTTACCTCAACTTTCTGTCGGAATACGGCTTCGGCGGCATTCTGGCCGACGAAATGGGCCTGGGCAAAACCGTACAGACCCTGGCTTTTATCCAGTACATGGCGGAACGCCGGTACGAGGGCCCCAACCTTATTGTAGTGCCCACATCCGTGCTGCCCAACTGGGAACGGGAAGCGGAAAAGTTTGTGCCCGGACTCAAGCGCCTGACCATTTACGGCACCAGGCGCGAGGGCATGTTCAAACACATTGCAGGCTCGGATCTGATCATCACCACCTACGCCCTGTTGCGGCGCGACCTGGAGGAGATGGAAAAATACGAGTTTAACACCGTTATTCTGGATGAAGCCCAGAACATCAAAAACCCCAATACCATCACGGCTCGTGCCGTGCGCCGCATCAACGCCCGCATGCGCCTTTGCCTTTCGGGCACGCCCATTGAGAACAACCTCTTTGAGCTCTGGTCCCTGTTTGAATTCCTTATGCCCGGCTTTCTTGGTTCGCAGCATGCCTTCCAGCGCGGCATCGTCAAGCCCATCAAAGACGGCGACGCCGAAACCCTGGACTACCTGCGCACCCGCGTGCGGCCCTTCATCCTGCGCCGCACCAAGGCCGAGGTGGCCAAAGACCTGCCGCCCAAGGTGGAAAGCGTCACCTGCTGCGCCCTGGAGGACGCCCAGGCCGAACTCTACGCCGCCCTGGCCCGCAAACTGCGCGCCCAGGTGCTGGCCGACGTGGACGAAAAAGGCCTGGCCAAAAGCCAGATGTCCATCCTGGACGCCCTGCTTAAGCTGCGCCAGATCTGCTGCCACCCGCGCCTGCTCAAACTGGACCTGCCCGGTTTTTCCAATAACCTGCCTTCCGGCAAATTCGACGCCTTCAAAGACATGGTCATGGAAATCGTGGAGGGCGGGCACAAGGTGCTGGTCTTCTCGCAGTTTGTGCAGATGCTGCATATCATCCGGCAGTGGCTGGAATTCTCGCAGGTGCCCTTCTGCTATCTGGACGGAGCCAGCAAGGACCGCTTTGACCAGGTGGATCGCTTCAACAACAGCCCGGACATTCCCATCTTCCTCATTTCGCTCAAGGCGGGCGGCACAGGCCTTAACCTCACATCGGCGGACTACGTCATCCACTACGACCCGTGGTGGAATCCGGCGGTGGAAAGCCAGGCCACAGACCGCACCCACCGCATCGGCCAGACCCGGCAGGTCTTTTCCTACAAGCTCATCTGCCAGAACACGGTGGAGGAAAAAATCCTCAAGCTGCAGGAGGCCAAACGCGGCGTGGCCGAAGCCATCATCCCCGGTCAGGACGCCTGGAAGTCCCTCACTCGCGAGGATCTGGAAATGCTCTTCGAGGTGTAAGGCCGAACTAGAGCAGATTCCCTTTGAGGATAGATATTCTCAAAGGTTATGGCACGCTCGTTCCGGCGCGTACGCAACCGCCAGGGCATTGCAACGTTGACATACCCTGGCCTGCCCCGCACCGGCAGGCAATGCGGCCGGGCGCGCGGTCAGAGCAGTTAGCGAATGAAATGAGCTAACTGCTCTGCAAGGATTTTCTTGAAAATCCTTGCCACGAAATGCGAGAAGGTAGGCTTTTGCCTGCCGTAAGCGAGCATTTCAAGTGTTAAATGCTCCAGAAGGACACCTGGAGAGCCGCCTGACGGGCGGTTTTGCCCCCTGTCCAAAAGTCTGCGGCCGGGAATGCTTTTCCCCGGCAGCGGACTTTGCCCCGCTATGGGAGGCCGTTGCCGCGGCGGGACAGACAAAAACCCGGAGCATCGGGGCGGGCCGCCATTCCGCGCTTGCCCCCAGGGGCAACCTGCGCTACTACACGGGCATGAACACGCCCCACCCCACCTTTGTGCCTCCCGCCGCCACGGCCGCCTTGGACGTGAACGTGGCCTTTGTGTCTCCCGCCGCACGGGCTCTGTATTTGGCCGACCCTGAGGCCGGCCTTGCCCCGGCCACAGCCCAGGCCGTTGGCCTGGATCTGCGCGCCTGCCTTACGGCCGACGAGGCCGTGGTGCGGCCCGGCGCACGGCTGGCAGTGCCCACGGGGCTGAGCGTGCAGCCGCACTGCGCGGACGTGGCGGGCTTTATCTATTCCCGCAGCGGTCTGGGCGCGCGCGACGGCCTCACCGTGGCGCAGGGCGTGGGCGTGGTGGACCCGGACTATACCGGAGAAATCCTGGTCTACCTCCTGAACACGTCGGAAAACCCCCTGCGCATTAAACGCGGCGACCGCGTAGCCCAGCTCATTTTTCAGCCCATAACGCGCCCCTGCTGGCGCGAAGTCCCGTCCCTGGCCGCTACGGCCCGGGGCGCGGGCGGATTCGGACACACGGGCCGCTGATCCGCCCCCTTGCCGCGCCGTTTTTCTTTGGCTGCGGCCTTTTACCAACCCTTTGCCGTCCTTCAAAAAGGAGCACCGCCATGTCACAAGCCTTTGCCGCCGTCAAAGCCGCAGAAGAGCAATTGCTCTGCCGTTCGTACAGCCGTTATCCCCTGGCTGTGGTCCGAGGCAAAGGCGCCCGACTTTGGGACGTGGACGGCAAGGAATACATCGACCTGCTGGCCGGCATTGCAGTGACGGCCCTTGGCCACTGCAACGACGAAATCTGCGCCGCGCTGGAACAGCAGGCCCGCAAACTCTGGCACGTGAGCAACCTCTTTTATCAGGAGGAACAGCTGGATCTGGCCCGCCGCCTGCTTTCCACCAGCCACCACGGCAAGGCCTTTTTCTGCAATTCCGGGGCCGAGGCTAACGAAGCCTGCATCAAGCTGGCCCGCCGCTACATGCGCACGGTCAAAAAACGGGACGCCTACACCATTATTTCACTGGGTGGTTGTTTTCACGGGCGCACCCTGGGCACCCTGGCGGCCACGGGGCGCGAGAGTCTGAGTGAGGGCTTTACCCCTCTGCCAGAAGGCTTTGTGCAGGTGCCCACGGGCGATCTGGCGGCTCTGGAGGCCGCCGTCACCCCGGCCACCGCAGCCGTGCTGGTGGAGGTAGTGCAGGGCGAAGGCGGCATCGTGCCCCTGCCCGCAGCCTATCTGCGCGGGGTAGAGGCCCTCTGCCGCCGCCACGACATCCTTTTTCTCTGCGACGAAGTGCAGGCCGGCATGTGCCGCACGGGCAAGTTCTGGGCTTTCCAGAACTTCGGGCTCACCCCGGACGCCATCAGCATAGCCAAGTCCCTGGCCAACGGTCTGCCCATGGGGGCCATGCTGGCCACGGACGAAATGGCCAAAGGCTTCGGCCCCGGCAGCCACGCCACCACCTTCGGCGGCGGCGCCCTGACCTCCGCCGTGGCGGCCAAAGTGGTGGAGATCATGCAACGCGACCATCTGGCAGACCGGGCCGCCGCGCTGGGCGGACGCCTGCTGGAGACACTCCGGGGGTTGCAGGCCGCCCTGCCGGACAAAATTCGCGAAGTGCGCGGACTGGGCCTGATGATCGGCGTGGAGCTGGCCGTGCCCGCTCAGGCCGTGTGGGAGGAACTGCTGCGCCGGGGCATCATCTGCAACCTGAGCCACGGCACCACCTTGCGCCTCCTGCCCCCTCTGACCATTGACGAGGCCGATCTGGACGTTTTCACCGCCACCCTGGAAGCCATTTTGCGCAGCTGACCAACCACACAGCATTTTTGCGGCATACTCATATTCCCGCAGCCGGAAGCCTCGGCTTTTGGCTGCGGGAATATGTCATGCGCCATCCATCTTCACGCCGCCTCCCCCTCACATACAAAACGGCTTCCCCGCAGTCCGCACAAACCGCGCATGTCCGCACCACGCGGTTTATGGCATGCCCGTGCAGCAAGGCTGCGGCCTCTGTTTTCTTCTCCAGAGCATTGCAACGTTGACAATAGACATTCTCAAAAATTTGCTATGTTAGCCCATGTGGTTACCAGCGCAACTACAGAGCGCTGCTGTCTTTGCCCGTAACTTCCTCCGTCATACCGGGCCAAGCTCCTGCGTCGCAACGACTGAAGCTGCGTTTATACCTGCGTAGCGGGCGGCTGCGTGGACAAGGGCAGCGCCCCAGACGCGCCACAACGAATAGCAGGACGCGGTTGCCTCTAACCGTAACCGGCGTTGCAGCCCTGGCTTGCAGCATCCCCCACCAAGTCGAAATACCGCAGCAATGATTTATTAATAACTATCAGTTAATCAAAAAATATTGATACCTGGCTGCCTGCAGCATTGCCACGACTATTGCAAACAGCAACAGCTTGTGGACAGTGCGACACACCCTCAAGCACGGCTCTTCCCACAATTGGGCACCAAAGCTCCCATTTTGGGTTTACAAGCCCTTTTTTACATTTTTTAGGCCTAAAATCCATTTCCTGAAGGGGACGAACACTTCCCTTTGGTTGACAAAAATAGTAATCTGTAGCGACCTTACAATCGGATGTACGCATGTCCAAGCCTGTTACCACTATAGCCGCTGCGCTCTTGTTGCCGGCACTGTTTATGGTGTTGTTTTTTTTTGTGCACGACTACGCCAACGAAACTACCGGCAATCTTAACCAGGGTATAGTCACCAGGCTGCAGGAAATACATCAGCGCCACGCCAAGAGCTTCGTCAGGGCTATTGCCGAACAACTTACGGCCTTCAAAGGCGTGGCCGCCGTACTGAACGACAAATCCATGGAAGAAGCAGACCGCGTGCTGGTCTCCTTGGGCCCCGTACTGCGCGCCCAGGGGGTGCGGCGCTTCAGCCTTGTAGACCTGGACGGCCAAGGAACGGACCTGGACGGCGCAAGGGTGGACCACAGCCGCACGCCGGCTTTTTTGCGGGCCAAAGCGGGCGACGTCGGCTTCAACGTGCGTGAAGACAAGCCGCAGAACCGATGTCTGATCATGGCCGTGCCCGTGCGCCGCAATGGTATTGTCGCGGCAGTGCTTATGGGCGGCGCCAAGCCGGAAAGGCTGGAACAGCGGCTGGAATCGCTGGCCTTCGGCAGCAGCATCTATACCCTTGTGCTGGACAGCAAGGCGCGATCGTTATTCTGGACGCCCCCACCGGACAAACGCATGGAAGACCTGCTGCCTTTGTTTGCCCAACAGGGGCTGCCGCCATCGCTGCGCGATTTTTTGCAGCAGCGCTTTACCAAGGGCCGCCGCAATGAGGTGGTGCATTTTGAAGATGCCGTTTCCGGCAGCGGGCTGTACCTATGTAACAGTCCGCTGCCGGAAACGGGCTGGCAGGTGGTTTCTCTGCTGCCGCAGAAAGTGGAAACTGCCCTTGTAGCCCGGCAAAACGCCATCACCACCACCCTTGTCTGGCGCATCATTCTGGTGGGAGCGCTGCTGGCCTTGGGGCTGCTTTTCCTGGCGCGACGGACACTGCACAAAATGCGCCTGCAGCAGGAAGATTATCGCTCCATTATCTCCAGTATTTCCGGTGGGGTCATCAAGTTCGCCGGGCTGCACGGGCCCTTCCTTTTTCTCAGTCCCAATTCTTTACGGTTACTCGGCTACGGCAAAGAAGAATTCCTGCGCCTGTTCGGCAACGACTTTTCCGCCACCATCTACGAACACGACAGGGATATGGCCCTGCGCACGATGGAACAACAGCTGGAAAGCGGACTGCACATTGACGTGGAATACCGCATACGTTCCAAGAGCGGCGCGCTCATCTGGATATGCCACAAAGGCTCACCGGTCAGTGTGGACCACGGCGCCCCCTACATCCAGAGCATTATTTTTGACATTACCCACAACAGAGAAGCAGCCCAGGCCAAGCGCATTTCAGACGAGCGCTACCATTTTATTCTGGAGCAGCACGACATCATCATTTTTGAACAAAATCTGGAAACAGGGCATTTTTCCTGCTCCGCCCAATGGCTGCAGACCTTCGGCCGCGTATTCAACATTCTGGAACCCGATCCCCGGCACACCCTTATTCCTGTGCACAAAAACGACCGGACACGCCTGGCTGTTTTCCAGAATGCGGTACGCCAGGAAGCGCACCACGTCAAAACATCACTGGAGCTGCGTCTGCACGACGCTGCAGGGCACCTTCGCTGGTACCGCATTGAGGCCTCAAACCTGACCAACGCCCAGGGAAAGCCCATTTATATTTTTGGCATCATTACAGATATTGACCAGCAAAAGGCCTTGGAGCTGCAGCTCCGCTCCCAGGCCAATCGGGACAGCGCCACGGGCATGCGCAATAAAATGGCCACGGAACAGGCCGCCGCGCGGGTGCTGGATATGCTCAACAGACATGCAGAAGTCCCCGACGATGCCCAAGGCTACGCCATGTTTATGATCGATTTTGACAACTTTAAAAGCATTAACGACAGACTGGGGCACGCGGCCGGCGACAGAGCCATTCTTGAGATGGCCCAGATCATCAGCAAAAATTTTCGCAATACGGATATTGTCGGCCGCGTAGGCGGGGACGAATTTCTGGTATTCTGCACGGCAAAAATGCACAAAGAACAGATCCGCCAGCGCGCCCGGCAGCTGGTCAGCCAGCTGCACACCCAGTGCCGCGCCTCCGAAGACAGCCTCTCGCTTACCGCCAGCCTGGGGGTGGCCTGCTACCCGCAGGACGGCAAAGACTTTGCCACCCTGTTCAACCATGCGGATATGGCCACCTATGAAGCCAAACGTCAAGGCCGGAACCGCTGTGTCTTTTTTGACGAGTTAGGCGTCGGTGATGCGACGAGTCCGGCGGCGGTGCGCGCTGCGACAACAAAAAACGCCGACGATGCCGTGCCTCTCCTGGAAGACTGACCCAAGCGCGGACGTGTGATGCCCCACGGCGAGCGGGCCTTGCCTGCGCCAAGGCGGCGGTCATGGCGGACAGGCCCCCACGCCACTGATTGCATGCCGCAAAGCGCGTCCCACCCACGTTTGCCATAAGCAAAGCGCCCCGCAGACCTGATCAACAGGCCCATGGGGCGCTTCGTTACACTGCGCTGCCGCCGACGCGGATTGCTCTAAAAGGGCACATCGTCCATATTGGACGCCTCCGAAGGGAAGGCCGGGCCCAAATCCTCTTCCTGCTGGCGGGGTGGTTGGGCCTGTGGCCTGCCGCCCTGATTGCTGCGCGGCGCGCCTTCCTGTCCGCCGCGCGGGCCTGCGGGTTGCGCGTTGCGCGGGCTGCCGCGGTGCTGCGCCGGTGCGCCGTAGTCGTCCTCATACCCGCCCTGGCCGCCGCCGCGCGGGCCGTCGCCCTTGCGGTCCAGAAACTGCACCCGCTGGGCCTTGATTTCCGTGGTGTAGCGGTCCTGCCCCTGCTGGTCCTGCCATTTGCGGGTCTGCAGGCTGCCTTCCACATAGACCAGACTGCCCTTGCTGAGGTAGGTGGCGCAATTTTCAGCCTGCCGCTGAAACACGGAAACGCGGTGCCATTCAGTACGTTCCACTTTGTTGCCGTCGCGGTCCACATAAGATTCGTCCGTGGCCACATTGAGCGAGGCCACAGGAGAGCCGCTCTGGGTGTAGCGCAGCTCCGGATCGCGGCCCAGTCGCCCGATAATCATGACTTTGTTCAGCATGGAGTCTTCTCCGTTGGGGCATTGTGCCTTTGCGAAAGTTTTTTTGTTGCGGTTTTGCCGCCCGTGCCGCAGGCGCGGGCACGCGGCAAAGGGGGCGTGTTATGGCGAGGGCTAGCGCAACCCGGAATCAGGCCACAAAGGCCCGTTCCAGGTCATCCAGCACGTCTTCCAGCTTATCGCTCAAGACATTGGCCTCGCGCGGCTGCCAGTCGGCCAGGGCGGCTTCCAGCGCAGCCTTGATGCGGGCCGCCTCATGGATGCCGGGGCCCAGAGCCGCACGTCGGGCCTGGGACCAGGGCAGAAACTGCAGGCCCTCGTCCAGGGCCCGCACCATCTCCAGCACGCCGTGGTTTTCGTGTTTGATGGGAACGCTGAAGGCCAGTTCGCTCAATTGCGGCCAGAGCTGCTCCAGCAGGTCTTCATTCCAGGTCACGGCTGTGACGCGTATCTGCAGGGCTTTGCCCATAAACGCCCTCCTCAAAAGCATGGCTTGTGGGCCGCGCCCCAAAAAACAGCCTACGGCGCAGGCTAGTCCGTTTCCGTCCACTCCGTGCGCACACGCATAACCACCTCCTGAATGGCGGCCAGCTGGTCCTTGGGGCAGACGCCGATGAGCGGCGCGCCCGCGTCCATATTTTCATTGTATTTGAAGTAGACGGCATAGATGACGCCGTCCGGCCCCGCATAGTTGAGGGGAACCTCCCGTTTCATGCGCGACATGATCAGGATTTCCATGCCGTCGCGCACCGCTACAGACTGCGCGTCGGCGGCGCGGATTTTTTTGTCCACCTCAGGGGTAAAGTAGTACTTGGCCCGCTCCGGCGCAAGAAAGAGGTGCAGCGCTTTTTGCAGAATAATGTGCTCCACCTCGGCGCGGGTAAGTTTGTGACGCAACACGGCCAGGGGCGTGCCCGCCTCCACAAACGTGCCTTCCAGATCTGTATAAATATGGCTTACTTCCCCTTTTTCAGGGGCGCAGATGGGTTTGGGGTTACGTTCGCGCTCCAGCGTGGCCACAAGGGAGCCGGGTTTTTCCTTCCAGAGGCCTTGCGGGCCCAGGGCCATGTCCCCCTGGTGCAGTCCGGCGAAGGTCACGCGCCCCGTATGCGGGGTGCTGATGACGATTTCGCGGTAGGGCGCGGCCTTGATTTCGTCCAGCAGTGCGGAGATATTGATCATAACGTCCTAACGATAATACAGGTTCCGCCCGCCGATGGTGAGCAGGGCCTGCTTGAGGTTGGCGCGAATCTGCCGTCGGTCCCAGATGCCCTGGATGTGCCCGCGTGAGAGGGCCCGATAGGACCGGTGGTATTTGGGCGGCACGTCCATGCCCGTGGTTTCCTTGATGACGCCCGGCCCGGCAAAGCCGATGTTGGACGAGCGCACGGCGAACTGGTAGGGCGAGCAGCCAAGAAAACTGGCCACGGGCCCGGCAAAGGAATTGGTGTCGTAGAGCACCATGTACAGGCCGCCGGATTCAATATAACGACGCACGGCCACGGTGCAGCGCGGCATCTGAATGACGCCGTGGGTGCCCTCCTGAATGCGGATGCCGGCGGTGCCGTGCACATAGGCCAGGAAAGGATAGCGCTTTTTGGCGGCGCGCTGGGCGGCCTCCACAAACTTGTAGCCTTCGGCCGCGCCCACGGAGCCGCCCCGGAAGGTGCCCATAAGCATGGCCACCACCATTTTTATGTTGTCAATGCGGGCCTCAAAGGTCATGCAGCCGCTTTTGGCCCCGGTCTTCTTCTGGGCGGCGGCGATGCGCGCGCCAAAGTCCGGGAAGTCCAGCGGGTTGCCCGCCTCGATCTCGCTGTTGAACTCAAAGACTGAGCCCAGGTCAAAGACGTTTTTCACGTACCATTCCGGTTCCATGGGGAAATGGTAACCGCAGTGGCTGCACACCCCGGCAAATTCGGCAAAAAGGTCCGGTCCCCAGAGGTCCAGGCAGCCGTACGAGGCGCTGTTGGGGCAGGTGACGGCACGATCGATTTTGTAGCGCGGCGAAATGTAATTCCACTTGCTGCGGCGGCCGTCGTCGGACCAGGTGGAAAGGGCCGTGAGCTCCTTGGCCTTGCTTTCGGTACGGGCGCTGGGCAGCTTGTGGGTAAGTTTGTGCCAGGGGGCCAGCAGCCGCCCCTTAAAGACCTCCCACTCATTGCCCATTTCCTCCACAAAGGTGCGGATCTGCCGCTGGTGCTTGCGGTAAAAATCGTACTTGAAGCTGATCCAGGGTTTGGAAACCCAATCCCAGGTGGCGGCGGCCATCTTGGTGAGAAAGGGACGACGGTCGCGCGCAGCCTGACGCGAAAGGCGCAGAAACTTCTGCTGCCGCTTTTCGCGCAGGCGGTCCTTGGCCGCAGAGGAAAGCCCCCAGCGGGTGTACATGTCGTCCAGGTTGGCTTCGGGCCGCCGCACGCGGGCCAGAGCCAGACGCTTGAGCACGGGCATTTTGCGCGTGGAAATGACCACTTCGTCCGTGGCCCGCAGCACTTCCTGCCGCAGCTGGCGAAAAAAATCAAAATGCCAGGGCCGCGCCCCCAGGGGGGGCTCCTGCACAATGCGGTCAATGTAGCCGAATTTCAGGTTGTCCTGGGCGGTGATTTTGAGGTGATCGGCGCAGTGCTCAATGAGCTCCGGCGTGGCGCGCTGCCCGGCCTTGAGGCGGCCCTCAATGGCGGCGGCCCCTTCGGGCGAGATGACCGAATAGTAGCCGTGCGAAAGCATCAGCCGCTTGTCCGCCAGGCCAATGGCCTCGGCCCCGCCGGAACCGCCCTCGGAAATGACCGTAATGACCGGCACCCGCAGCCCTGCCATGCTGTAAATGTTGCGGGCGATCTGCTGGGCCGCGCCGGGATAGTCCTCAATGGGAAAAGAGCCGGGCGTAAAAATGTAGGTGTGGATGGGGATGCCCTCGGTTTCGGCCACGCGCATATACTGCTGGGCCTTGGCGTTGCCCCAGGGCTTTACCGAACCGCCGTTGCGGAACTCCGCGCCGTGGCCCTTTTCCTGACCGATAACCATAACCGACTGGGTATAGGTCTTCTTGCCCCGGCGGCGGGTAATCACCGCGCGGGCAATGAGCATGCTGGGGTCCAGGCTGTGTTCGTCCTGACCGCCCACCTCGGTAAAGTTGTCGTAGACGTTTTCAAGAATGTCGCGCAGGCAGACGCGCTGGGGGTGGCGCACAATGCGCACCCGATCCATGGGGGTAATGCTCGCTTCCAGGCGGCGTTCCACATAGCCAAAGAGGTCTTCCACCGTGGCCAGCTCGGCAAAGGGGTCCTCCAGCTGGCCGGCGCGGGCGCGGGCCTCAAAAGCCGCGAGTTTTTCTTCCAGCAGCTGGGCATTGTCCCTGTGCTTGCCGACAAAGATGTCTGCCAGATACGTGAGTCTGTCACGCAGATTCTGAATATGCTTTTCTATCGTATTGTCCATAATGGGTACGGCCAGCTAGACTGTTTTTTTGAAATGGGCGAAAGGCTCGCATGCGCGCCGCTGTCGCCGGGCAAAAACCGCATACCGCACGTTAAAAACGCAGGATGCGTTCCGTATTGGCCGTCAGAAAGCCCACGTTGGACCTGAGGGCCTCGCCCGCGTTGTTGTGCCCTTCCAGGCGCAGGTCGCGCAAAAATTCCAGGCCGCGCGCCCTGGCTTCCTCCAGGTTTTTACCCCAGATGATAGCCAAGGCCAGGTTGGGGTCAAACTCAGTGGGGATTTCATAAGGCTCGGTGCCGGGCACATGGGTCAGCACCGTCAGCCAGGGCTGGTCACGCCAGGCAAAGCGTTCAATGCGCCCCACCCAGGGGGTGAAGCTGTTGTCCGGGTCTTCGGCGATAAGGCGGTATTCTATGCCCACGCCTTCAAACTCTATGTCCGCCTGGGCATAGCCCAGGGGCTGGCCCAGGCCGATGCGGATCTGCTCGGCGATAAGGTCTACGTCGCCCTGACCGCGCACCTTGGAAATGCGGGCGGAAACGCCGTTTTCCACCTGGATGCGGGTGTTCACCTCCATGAGGAAGGGGTCGCCCTGCCGGGTCACGATCCATTCCCAGGTGCCCACGTTGTCGTAGCCTACCTTGCGGGCCATGGTCAGGGAGTAGTCTACAATGTCGTGCAGTACCTTGGCCGCGTCAAAGGTGTACTCCAGAGTTTCAGGCGCAAAGCCGGGGGCCACCTCAATGCGTTTCTGCCGCCCCGTGGACTGAATGGAACAGTTGCGCGTGCCGAAATGCACCGGGTTTGTTCCGCTGCGGTCAGAAACCACCTGCACTTCCAGGTGATTAAAATCGGTGATGCGCTGCTCGATAAGCACGCCCTCGTCCTTGAACTGGCGCAGGGCGTAGCTGCGCACGCGCCGGAACACAGAGCGGAACTGGTCCGGGTCGTACACTTCCTCAATGCCCATGCCGCCGCCGCCCGCCGAAGCCTTAACCAACACCAGAGGCCGCTTAATGCCCTGCTGGGCCTGGAACTCGAAAATATCTTTGGCGATGTGCTCGGCTTCCATCTCATCGTAGATGGGCCTGTCTGAACCCGGCACCGTGGGCACACCCAGGCTGCGGGCCAGGCGTTTGGTGTTGATTTTATCGCCCAGCTCACGGATGATTTTCCACGAGGGGCCGATGAAAATCATTTTGCGGTCACGCTTGGTCACGCGCCGGGCAAAGCGGAAGTCTTCGGCAAAAAAGCCGTACCCGGGATGCACGGCGGTGCAGCCCGCATCGTCGGCCACGGCCATAAGCTCATTGGCGTCGTGGTAGGAAGCGACGCGGTAGAGGCTTTTTTCGCCCCCGCTCTCACGGGCCAGGCGCACATGGCCGGAGGCCATATCCTCCGTTGTGTACACGGCGGCAAAAGGCAGGCCCAGCTTGCCGCAGGCCCGCATGATGCGCATGGCTATCTCACCCCGGTTAGCCACCAGGACTTTGTGGTTTTGCAAGGCAGTGCCTTCCTGAACGGTATCCAAGCCGTATCTCCTGTAAAAAATCCGCGCCGGGCGGCGCTCAGTGGCGGTTGTTCCGGCCGGCGCAGTGCCGCCGACCCCGGGCGCATACGCCCTCGGCCCTTGTGGGACGGGGCCGTGCGGGCTATACATACGCTGCAGCTGCTCAATATAGCCGCTTTCGACAGGAAAATCCACAGGCGCGGGTCGGGCTCCGCGCAAAATTCGCGCAGCCCCGAACGCGCGCCACGGGTACATGCCCAAGGAAGGATAATGTTATGCAAAATCCGCAGGAAGTCCAGAGCGTGGCCGCAGAGCTGGCCCGACGCATGGCCGCTGGCCGCCGCAGCCTCGCCACAACCTCTGCAAAGGAGACTCCCGTGGGCGTCATTCTGGGCACGGGGCTTTCCGGCCTGGCGGAAAAGATGAACGACCCCATTGCCGTTCCCTATGCCGAGCTGCCGGGCTTTCCCGCATCCAGCGTGGCCTCGCACGCCGGGGCCTTTGTGTGCGGACGCTTTCCCGCACGCTGTGGCGAAGACGACGGCCAGGGCCGCACGGCCCTCATCCAGCAGGGCCGCTGCCACCTTTATGAAGGCCGCAACCCGGCCGAGGTCTGTATGGGCGTGCGGGTTATGGCCGCCATGGGCGTGCGCACGCTCATTGTCACCAACGCCGCCGGGGCCCTCAACCCCAATTTTGACGTGGGCTCCATCATGTGCATGAGCGACATGATCAACCACACCGGGGCCACTCCTCTGGCCGGGCCCAACTGCGCGGATTGGGGGCCGCGCTTTCCCGACATGAGCGAACCCTTTGACCCCGACCTGCGTGCCCTGGCCCTGGAAACGGCCTGTAAGATGGGCTTGCGCCTGGAGCGCGGCGTATACATTGGCGTGCACGGCCCGGAAATGGAAACCCCCGCGGAAACGCGCCTCTACCGCCAGTGGGGGGCGGACGCCGTGGGCATGAGCACCGTGCTGGAGGTCATTGCCGCCCGACATCTGGGCATGCGGGTGCTGGGGCTTTCCTGTCTGACCAATAAAAATCGTCCCGACTGTATGACCCCGACGCCGTTGGAAGAAGTCATCGCTGTGGCGCAGACCACGGGCAAGCAGCTGGGCCGGCTTATCCGCGCCCTGATGACAAAACTCTGAAAAATGCGTACAAGCGCCCCCTACACATTTTTGCAGAGATAATAGAGGCACCTTTTCATGCAGCACAACGAACATCTTCGTAACGTGGCTATCATCGCCCACGTAGACCATGGCAAGACCACTCTGGTGGACGCGCTGTTCAAGCAGGCCGGCGTGTTCCGCGCTGACCAGCAGGTGGACGAGCGCGTCATGGACAACATGGATCTGGAGCGCGAGCGCGGCATCACCATTGCCGCCAAAAACTGCGCCGTCACCTGGCGCGGCGTAAAAATCAACATTATCGACACGCCCGGCCACGCCGACTTCGGCGGCGAGGTGGAGCGCTCCCTCTCCATGGCCACCGGGGCCATTCTGCTGGTGGACTCTTCTGAGGGGCCCCTGCCCCAGACCCGCTTTGTGCTGCGCAAAACCTTGGAAGCCGGGCTGCCCGTGGTGGTGGTCATTAACAAAATCGACCGCAAAGACGCTCGCCCTCAGGAAGTGCTCAACGAAATTTATGACCTTTTCATCGACCTGGACGCCAGCGAAGATCAGCTGGAGTTCCCCGTGCTCTACGCCATCGGGCGCAAGGGCGTGGCCATGAATGCCCTGGACGACGAACAAAAAGACCTTACCCCCCTGTTTGAGGCCATCCTCAGCCATATTCCCGGACCGGTGCACGACCCGGACCAGCCCTTCCAGATGCTGGTGGCGGATCTGGACTATTCCGACTACCTGGGCCGCCTGGCCGTGGGCCGCATCATGCACGGCACCGTGCACGCCAAAGACACCTTGGCCTGCATTGGCGAAGGCGGCCAGGCCCGCCCCCTGCGCGCCACCAAAATTCAGGTCTACGACGGCCTGCAGCTGGCGGAGGTGGAACAAGCCACCCCCGGCGACATCGTGGTTATGGCCGGCATTGAGGACGTGACCATCGGCGACACCATCTGCACCCGAGAGAACCCCCGCGCCCTGCCACGCATCCGCGTGGACGAGCCCACCGTGGCCATGCGCTTTGGCATCAACACCTCTCCTCTGGCCGGACGCGAAGGCAAAATCGTGCAGAGCCGCGCCATCCATGACCGGCTTATCAAGGAAACCCTGCGCAACGTGGCCATCCGCGTGGAAGACACGGCGGACAAGGACGCCTTTCTGGTCAAGGGCCGGGGCGAATTTCAGATGGCCATCCTTATCGAAACCATGCGCCGCGAAGGTTTTGAACTCTCCGTGGGGCGGCCGCAGGTTATTCTGAAAAAGGACGAAACCGGCGCTGTCATTGAGCCGGTAGAACGCCTCTATGTGGACTGCGACGAAACCTTTATGGGCGTGGTGACGGACAAGCTGGCCCAGCGCAAAGGCCGCCTGCTCAACTGCGTCAACAACGGCACGGGCCGGGTGCGGCTGGAATTTTCCGTACCGTCGCGCGGGCTTATTGGCTACCGCGACGAATTTCTTACGGACACCAAGGGCACCGGCATCATGAACTCTTACCTGGAAGGCTACGACCGTTGGCGCGGCGATTTCCCCTCCCGCTACACGGGCTCCATCGTGGCGGACAGACCCGGCAGCGCCGTGGCTTACGCCCTGTTCAACCTTGAACCGCGCGGCGTGCTCTTTGTGGAGCCCGGCGACCCGGTCTACGAGGGCATGATCGTGGGCGAACACAACCGTGAAAACGATATCGACGTCAACGCCACCAAAGAAAAGAAACTCACCAACCTGCGCGCAGCGGGCAAGGACGAAAACGTCATCCTTACTCCGGTGAAAAAAATGACCCTGGAGCACGCCCTGCACTTTGTGCGTGAAGACGAGCTGGTGGAAGTGACCCCGCAGTCCCTCCGTTTGCGCAAACTGGAGCTTTCCGCCCAGAAGCGCTACCAGATGGCCGGCAAAAAAGCCAAGAGCTAGCGCGTGACGTTGAAATTGAGCTGGCGGCTGCGCGCGCCGATATCCGCCATAAAGGCGTAAGCGCGGCTTGGCCCGTTATGACGAAGGAAGCTACGGGCAAAGACAGCAGCACCGGGCAGTTGCGCTGTCCACAGCCGGACTGGGCCGCTTGAAATTTTGAGAACAGAAATTCTCAAAAATAACCTGTTCTGAGCCCGGCCCGGCGGTTCTTCCCAAAGACGCTTGGGGAAAGCGGTTGCCCGTGCAGGATGAGCCGGTTTTCATAGTGTACCTCGCGAGGGCGTGCGGCAACAACGCGCGCCCTCGTATTTTGTGCCGTTGTACGGAGGCTTTCATCCCCATGAACCGGATTGCCGCCATTTTTCCCACTGCCGACGCTGTAACGCTGGGGCCGCTGGCCGCCCTGTTTGCCGACAATCCGCGCCTTCCCGTGCAGATGCTGGCCTTCTGCGCGGTCTTTCTTTACTTTTTTCTGTTCTGGCGAAAGCTGGGGCCCGCCCCGGCCAAGGGCGCCATCACCCCCCGCTCCTGCCCGCCTGTTGCCGGGCAGCTCTGCCGCGAAACGTCTGCGGACGCCTCCCCCCTTTCCCCCCTGGCTGTGGATTATCTGCGCAACGCCACCCGCATCAGCGGCCGTGGCCTGGCCGCCGCCTTTCTGGACCTGACCCTCAAGGGCCTGTGCGCCGTCCACAAGGCCGACACAGGCGGCTACGTTCTGGAACCGCGCCCCTTGCCGGAACGGACAGCGCAGGCTCTGGCCGACGAAGAACGCGCGGTCTACGACGCCCTGATCCGCCAGGCCGACGACGGCAGGTTGGTCCTGCGCCCCTGCCAGGCTGGCCTGCGCGCCATAGCGGCCGCAGCACGTCACTGCCTGCAGCGTCGCTTTCCCGCCGCCTGGAGGCTCCAGACGCGGGCGGCGGTGGCGGGCTGGTTTGTGCTCTTGCCGCCGGCGCTCGTCGTCAGCGTGCTGGAGACGGATCTTGTGGGCCTGACGGCCGCGGCTGGGCTGCCGCCGGAAACCACGCCAGCCGCCGTCTGCGGCCTGTTCTGCACGGTCCTGGCCACGTCCCTGGCGATGGCTCCCAGGGGGACGGCCTGGCGTTGCCTCATCGGGCTGACGGCGGGCGGACTGCTCTGCGGCGGCCTGTGGGCGCTCCATGTGCAGGGATTTTTGCCCAGCGTGCAGTGGGTACTGCCCGCGCTTACGCTGCTTACGGCCCTGATCTTCACGGCCGCCCTCAAAACGCCCAGCCAGGCCGCGCGAACAGCCCTGGACGGCATTGAAGGCCTTGCCCTGTATCTCCGCGACGCCGGAAGCCCGGATAGGGAACGCACCGACCATACGGCCGGACTGGAGCCCCCGTCCGCCGCCTTCCGCCGCCTGCTGCCCTATGCCCTGGCCCTGGGGCTGGAAAAAGCCTGGTGCGACCGCTGTGCCGCCCCGCGGGACGTCGCCGCGCTGCAAGACGTGGCCGTGGACGCGGACCTGACCCGACGCGGCTGGGGACACTTTTTGCGCAGCTTCAGACAGGCAGTGGACGCGGCCATGGCCTCTCCCAGGCCCGCATCCCGGAAAAGTCTCCCCGGCCTTGCGGATAGCGACGCATAAACCCATTGCAACACAAGGCCCTTACGGCTGTACCTTCAAAATCCGCTCAAAATCCGTTCCCGTCCGGCGGCAGAACCTTGCACACGCCACGCAGCACGCGGGCCTTGCAGACGAGTTCAGGCCGGTATTCAAAGTGCATAAGGTCGTACTCGTGCCATTTGCCGCCCCAGATAAAGCCCGCGTCCTCAAAGGCCGCCACAATGGCCGAGGGGTAGCCCTTCTGCAGGGGATGGGGCCGCAGGGGGCTCCAGCGCCAGTAGGTGGCTATGCCGGGGCTGATGTCCAGGGCAATGCCGAAGGCGTGCGGGCTCAGACGGCTGGTGCCGGCAATGCGCCGCCAGGTGAAGCCACCGTCCATCTTGAGCAGGGGGCGCAGGGCGGACGTTTGCCGCACCGCCAGGGCAAGGCGCGCGTCCACGTCCCGCAGGGCCCTGGCCGCAGGCGCGGCCAGTTGCAGCCCTTGCCCCAGAAAACGCGCGGCCTGCAGCCCGGCGCGCACGGCCGCTTGATTTTCGCCGTACAACGCGCGCAAGAGAGCGTAGGAACGTCGCCGCCCCGGCGAGACGCCCAGGGGCGTTTCCGGCCTGTCCGGCTCCAACGGGTAGGGCTCGGCCATACTGCTGCGCACGTCCACATCCCAAAGGGCGTCGGCGTCGGGATCCGCCAGCGCCAGCCCCAAAGCAGCCGCGTCGGCCGCCAGGGGCGCGGCGTAAAGCACGCGCCGGCCGTCCTTCAGCAGCAGCCAGCGGCCCTCCGCGTCGTCCGCAAAGCCTTTTATCTGCGGATACGCCATACGCAGACAGTAAAGGTCCAGACGGGCCACGGCCGCGTCGTCCAGCTGATCCAGGACGGCGGCCTCCTCGGAGCGGGCGGCAGCCGCATCCTCCAGGGGTGCGGCCCGCGTAACCTGCGGCAGCGCCCCACACAGCACCAACACGATGAAGAAAAAATAACGCGCCATGCGGACAAGCCTACGCGCCGCCGCCTTGTCAAGGCAAGCGCTTTTGCGTACACCTGCGCCATGTCCCCCTGGAAATTCTTTCTTGTCACCTTCGGCTGCAAGGTCAACCAATACGAAACCGAAGCCCTGCGCGAGGCTTGGCAGCGCCTGGGCGGCGAGGAATGCGACGACCCGGCCCAGGCTGCGGTAATCTGCGTCAACAGTTGCGCCATCACCGCCAAAGGCGAGCGAGACGCCCGCAACGCCGTCTACCGCCTGCGGCGCACGGCCCCACAGGCGCGTCTGATCCTCACGGGTTGCGCCGCGCGCCTGTTCGCGGACTATAAGCCCCGCCCCGGCGCTTTCTGGGCCGCACCGGACCTGCTGCTGCCGCAGGAACACAAAAGCCTGCTTCTGCAGGGCCCCTGGCCCGCCCCTGACGCGCCCGCTGCGACGGCCCTTTTCCCCGACAAGCCGGGCGGCAGGCCCCCCGCCGCAGTTCCGCACGCAACTCCGGACGCCGCCTTTCCGCCCTTCAGCATTGCGCGCTTCAAGCGTGCCCGCCCCGTGCTCAAGGTGCAGGACGGCTGCGCCCACCGCTGTACCTACTGCATCGTGCCCTTGACCCGCGGCCGCCCGCGCAGCCGCCCTGTGGCGGACATTGTGGCCGAAGCCCGCCGCCTGCTGGCGGCCGGACACGCGGAAATCATGCTTTCGGGCATTAACCTGGCCCAGTACGGGCGTGATGCGGCTACCGGGGACTTTTGGAGTTTGCTGACCACCCTGGACGCTGCCCTGGCCCCGGAGTATGCGGGGCGGGCGCGCCTGCGCATCAGTTCTCTGGAGCCGGGCCAGCTGGACCAACGCGGGCTGGACGCCCTGTGCTCCTGCCGTCTGCTCTGCCCGCAGTTGCACATTTCGCTGCAGCACGCCAGCCAAAGCGTGCTCAAACGCATGGGGCGCGGCCATTACACCGCCGCCATGCTGTCCCACGCCGTGGAGGCGCTGGCCCGGCACTGGCCGCGCATGGGCCTGGGGGCGGACATCATTGCGGGCTTTCCCGGTGAAACGGAAGCGGACGTGCGCCTGCTGGAAGATTTTTTGACGGCCCTGCCCCTCACCTATGCCCACATCTTTCCCTATTCACGACGGCCGGGCACGGCGGCAGACCGCTTTGCCGACCAGCTGCCCCACAAGGAAAAGCTGGAACGCGCCGCACGCCTGCGCGCTCTGGCGGCCCGCAAACAGCAGGCTTTTCTGCAAGCCCAGCTGACCCTGCCCCGCATGCTTCTGGCCCCGGACGCCCGCCAAAGCGGCCCGCCCGCCGGGCAAAAAGGTGGTCTGATCCACGGCGTCAACGAATACTACGCCGCCTGCCGCCTGCGCCCAGCACCGGCAACCGCCACAGCACAAGAAAAAAGCCACGATACCAACGGGCTTTTGCCCGTCCGCCCCGTGGCTGTGCTGGAAAAAGAACTGTTGGTGGAAGTGCTGCCTGCGGGCTCCGCGTCCTGACGCGCCCGCGTATTACAGTTCACGGCCCCCAGAGTCTGACGTCAAAGTGCGCGGCAATCCCTCAAGGATTGCCGCGCACTTCCGCCCATATGGCAGCGTTTACTTCTGCAAAAGGCCTGCACGCCCCCACGGACGCCGCGCCTGACCGCGGCCCGGAGCACGGCCCTAAGCGGTTCGCAGACATTCCCGCAGAGAAGAAACGCCGCAGGAATGCACCATCTGCAAGGGGATATTGCGCGACTTGGCCACCTGCACAGCTTTGCGCTTGGCCTCGTGGGAAATTTTGTTGGTAAAGACAATGAGCGCATCCGGGTTGCCGATCTTGTCCACAAAATTGCGCTCGTTGCGGGTGATGAACTTGAGGGAATGCCCACCCTGCTCCGCCGCCGCCATATAGTCTTTTTTCAGTCGGTCCATACCGCCGATGAGGGTAACGCACATTTTGTCCTCCTGCCTGGCCGTCGTCTACGACGCCCCTTGCTGTTTTGACGTTGTCGTTGCCCTTTGTATAATTGAAATTGAATTTCAAAGTCAAGCAAAATTTCCGATTATTTTCCTATCATCCATATTTTTTTGCCCCAGCTCCCGCGGCGGCTCAAGGTCATGCCCAGGACTTGGCGAAACGCGCCCCCCACGATATGCTGCCCCGGTTCCCTGCGCGCCCCCTTGGACGCGCGTTTCACCACCTACTGCAAGAGGAAGCCATGCTCCGTTCCGGCCTTTTGCTCTTTGCCCTGGTGTTTTGCCTTGTTGGCGCGGCCCAGGCCAAAGAGTACCAGTTTACCTTCGTCACCATGGACATTCCCGATTCCTGCCACTTTATGCCGCGTGAAGGGGCCATTTTTGTCCAGGACGACAACAACCACTTTTTTACCCTGGATATCAAACCCGTGGACGCCGCCACGGATCCGGCAGCCTACGCCGCCACGCTGGCCGCCAATCAGAACGGCGGCGCTGTACGCGCTGCAGACGGGGCCTGGAGTTTCAACGTCACGGGGCGTTCCGTTCCCTATGCCGTTACCGTCCTGGCCGACGCCGACCATATGATTACCATGTATACGGATATGCGGCGCGCCCAGTGGCCTGAAGACCTCAAAACGGCCCTGAACTCGGCCAAGGGCAAAGACCCGGCCGTGGACGCGCTGCTGCGTAGGATTATAGCCGTGCATTAGAGCAGGTTATTTTTGCGAATTGGTATTCTCAACGGTCACGGCACGCTCGTGCCAACGCTTAACCGTGCAAATGAATTGCGCTTACGCCTCCACGGCGGACGGCTGCTTACGCAACCATCAGGGCATTGCAAAATTGTAATGCCCTGAAAGGCTGATGGCCACTAAAGGGACAAGACCAACCCCTTCCTCGTTGCTCCCGGCCGGGGCGCGGCTTCTGCATTACCTGAAAAAAGTTTTTTGAAGGATGGGGGGCGTGGGGGGAAGGGGAGATCTTCCCTACCACCGGCGCAGGCGAAAAGCGCGCAGCAGCAAAATGCAGGCTGCACCGCCAAAGGCGCACTGCCAGGGGGGCAAATGGACCTGACGGACCAGGACCAGACTGACGGCAGCCCCCAGGGCGGCTGCGGTGGCGTAGAGGTCTTCCTCCAGAGCCAGAGCGGTATTCCCCTGAAGGATATCGCGCACGAGGCTGCCGGCGAGGCCCACGCCAAGGCCCAGGATCAAAGCGCCTGTGGCTTCCAGGCCCAGGGCAGCGCTTTTGGCGGCGGCCAGGCCGGTAGCCAGGGCCAGACCAAAGGCGTCTGCCAGAAAAAAAAACCGCCCGGAGCGGCAAGAGCGCGCCGCCGGCAGGCCAAGCAGGCCGCCCGCCAGGGTTGCAGCAAGGCAGGCGGGCTGGTCCAGGGCCAGGAGGGGCATACCCAGGAGGGCGTCGCGCAGCAAGGGCGGGGCCAACCCGGCCAGGCAGGCCAGGGCCAATGCGCCGCCCGCGCGGGCGCCCCCCGTGCGCGCCAGGCAGGATGCGGCGGCGGCCAGCATAAAGCCGGCCGCCAAATCAAGGAAAAGCAGCGGGCCAAAGCCCGTAGCGCTTAAGGTCACTTGGCAAGCTCCACGGCCCTGCGCTCTCGGATAACCGTGACCCGAATCTGGCCGGGGTAGGTCAGGTTCTTTTCGATCTTGGCCGCAATATCTTTACAGAGCAGATAGGTGGCGTCGTCGTCCACCTGGTCGGAATTGACCATGACGCGGATTTCGCGCCCAGCCTGAATGGCGTAGGCCTTGCTTACGCCGGAGAAGCTGGTGGCGATGCCCTCCAGGTCTTCCAGACGCTTGACGTAGTTTTCCAGCAGTTCCTTGCGGGCGCCGGGGCGAGCGCCGGAAATGGAATCGGCGGCCTGCACCAGCACGGCCAGGGCGGTAGAGGGGCGCTGGTCTTCGTGGTGTGCGGCAATGGCGTGGACGATCTCCTGACTTTCATTGTACTTTTTGGCCAAGTCTGCGCCAATGAGGGCGTGGGGGCCTTCCACTTCGTGGTCCACGGCTTTGCCGATATCGTGCAACAGGCCAGCGCGTTTGGCTTTTTTCACGTCCATGCCCAGCTCGGCAGCCATCATGCCGCAGAGGGCGGAAACCTCAAGGGAATGCTGCAGGACGTTCTGGGTGAAGGAGGTGCGGTAGCGCAGCTGTCCCAGCAGTCGGACCAGCTCCGGGTGGATGCCGTGCACGCCGGCGTCAAAGGTAGCCTGTTCGCCCACTTCACGCACCTGGGCGTCCAGCTCCTGTTCGCATTTCTGGACAACGTCCTCAATGCGGGCAGGGTGGATGCGGCCGTCCTGGATGAGCCGTTCCAGGGCCATCTTGGCCACCTGGCGGCGCAGGGGGCTGTAGGCGGAAAGGATGACGGTCTCCGGCGTGTCGTCAATGATCAGGTCCACGCCGGTGGCAGCCTCCAGGGCGCGGATATTGCGGCCCTCACGGCCGATAATGCGGCCCTTCATGTCCTCGCTGGGCAGGGTCACGGCGGTGACGGTCTGCTCGTTGACGTAGTCGCCGGCGTAGCGCTGAATGACGTTGCAGAGGATTTCCTTGGCTTTCCGATCGGCTGTTTCGTGCGCTTCCATTTCGATCTGGCGGATCATGCGCGCTGATTCGTGCCGGGTTTTGGCCTCAATCTCCTGAAAAAGTTTGGCCTTGGCCTCTTCGGCCGTGAAGCCGGCAATCTGGGCCAGGCGCTGTTCCTGCTCCTCAATGCGGGTCTGCAAAAAGGTTTCGGATTCGACAAGCTGGCGTTCCTTGCGGGCCAGGTCTTTTTCGGAGGCCAAGAGGTCCTGTTCCCTGGCGGTGGCTTTTTCCAGCTTTTCTTCCAGGCGATTGCCCATTTCCTCCAGTTTACGTTCGCGGGCCTTGAGCTCGCGTTCCCGCTCCTTGAATTCGTTTTCCAGCTCACGCTTCTGGTTGAAAAGATCGTTCTGCCCCTGAACGAGGATTTCTTTTTTCTGCGCCTGAGCCTCCTTGCGGGCCTCGGTCACTATGCGCTTGGCCAGTTCGTCGGCATCGCCCAGGCGTTTTGCTGTGGCGCGTCGGTCCACGACCACGCCCAGCGCAACGCCGCACACGGCTGCCGCCGCCAGCGCAAGAATCAACAATGGGTCCATGAATCCAGCCTCTCTTTTATCAAGACGGGACCGACCAGGGGTCGGCCCGGAGAACACCGGCAACCGACTGGCGTCGGAAGCCGTAGCAATAGCGCCCCAAGGGGCTGCTGCCCTGGCTGGATGCGCCGCCGAACGCGGCATAAGGATGGCGTTGCACAGAAAAAGCGTTCCGGCCGGAGCCGGAACACCACAACAACCGGGAAAGATTGACGCTTCCCCAGAGCGCCGTGTCATGCTTGCGGTACAGAAACCTGGATACCCAGGTCGGGCGCCTGTGTGCCCCTC
The DNA here is from genome assembly GCF_004309735.1 of Desulfovibrio legallii. NCBI lineage: Bacteria > Pseudomonadati > Thermodesulfobacteriota > Desulfovibrionia > Desulfovibrionales > Desulfovibrionaceae > Desulfovibrio > Desulfovibrio legallii. The sequence continues at coordinate 120,383 of NZ_SIXC01000006.1, read as the reverse complement.
TCAGGCTTCCCGGTCGCGCCGGGCGTGCACACAAGAGACAGTGACGGCTCCCTTTAACAATACTTGTCAGGTTAGCACCGAGGCATAAATCACGCACACCCCAGGGAAACGCCGGGAGTCACGCGGACTCCTCTATCTTTGAAAGCAGGCCGTGCACCCCGTGGCGCAACGCGGCGAGCTCCTTCTGCGATTGCAACAAATCATCCGCCAGCCCAAGGGCCAAAAAGGTCAGCAGAATATCCTTGGTCTGCCCTTTAGAGAACCTCTGCTCCTGGTCAGCATACCGTTCTTCCAACAGCCGGACAGCTTCCCGCACGCGTTTCATGTCCGCGCCGGGCTTGAAGTCGACGCTCAACCCGAGAACGGAGAGGTTGATGGCATCCTGATTCACAGAGACCTACTCGACGCTGTCGTGCTCCTGAATATCGTGCAGCAGGGCGTCGATGCGGCCCAGGGCCGCCTTACGCGTCTGCTCCTCTTTTTCAAGAGCTTCCAGCAGTCTCAGGTTTTCCTCTTCCAATGCGGCCTTGTCCGCCCCCATAGCGGCAGACTCCGTGCGCAGACGCGCATTTTCCGTCTTGAGGCGGTCGAGCCTGTCCAAAAGTGCCGCGACTTGCTTTTCGAGCTGTTCCAGAAGTTCCATGGGTCCAATCTAGCACCGAGGCAGGCCCTTGGCAAGAAAGGAGATGCCCCAAGGTCATAAAAAACCCCGGAGCGTGCCGGGGATTTTTTACAGGCGGTGCAACCTTTACCGCGCAGCTTGCGGCGCGATGCCGCGAGAGCCGCACTAGAGCATTTAACACTTGAAATGCTCGCTTACGGCAGGCAAAAGCCTGCCTTCTCGCATTTCGTGGCAAGGATTTTCAAGAAAATCCTTGCAGAGCAGTTAGCTCATTTCATTCGCTAACTGCTCTAGCCTTTGCGGGGCAGGTTTTTTTGTCGTCCCCTGGCTATGGCCAGCTCGCCCGCGGGCACATCTTTGGTGATGACTGAACCCGCCCCCACCAGGGCGCCTTCGCCCACGCTGACGGGCGCCACCAGGGCCGTATTGCTGCCGATAAAGGCGCGCTCGCCAATGAAGGTCTGGTATTTGTGCTTGCCGTCGTAGTTGCAGGTAATAGTGCCTGCGCCGATATTGCTGCCCGCACCGATGGCCGCATCACCCAGATAGGTGAGGTGGTTGGCCTTGGCCCCCCTGCCCAGGCGGGTTTTTTTCAGCTCCACAAAGTTGCCCACATGGGAGGCTTCTTCCAGCACCGCGCCGGGCCGCAGGCGGGCAAAGGGCCCCACCAGCGCGCCGGGCCCCACCACAGCCCCTTCCAGATGCGAAAAAGACCGCACTTCGGCCCCGGCGGCCAGCTCGCAATCCCGGATTAGGCAGTGCGAAGCCACACTGGCCCCGCGGGCCACGCGGCTCACGCCATAGATTTCGCACGGGCCGGTGAGCTCCGCGCCCGGCTCCACCAGCGCCCTGGGGCCCACCCGCACGGCGTCAGGGGCGTGCAGCATGACCCCGGCGTCCAGCAGCCCTTCCACTATTCTGGTCCGCAGAGTCTCTTCCATCTGCGCCAGCTCCCGCGGCGCATTGACGCCCAACAGGGCCGCGTCCCGCCCGCAGCGCACGCCGCGCACCCGGTACTTGCGGGCCACGGCCAGGGCCACCAGGTCTGTGATGTAGTACTCGCCGCTTTTGTTTTTGTTGCCCACCTGGGGCAGCAGTTGCGCCGCGGCGGCCAGATCGCACAGGTACATGCCGGCGTTGACCTCGTTACTTGCGGGGCCCAGCAGGGCGGGGTCGTAATCCTTAGCTTCCACAATGGCGGTCACGGCGTCGTCCCGCCGCACCACCCGCCCGTAAGCGCCGGGATTGTCCACCTCAATGGTGGCGAAGGCCAGGTCTGCGCCCATGCCCTCGGCCAGGAACTGGCGCACCAGACTTTCAGAAAGCAAGGGCACATCGCCGTTGACCACCAGCACTTGGCTGCAGCCCGCTTCTGTCAGCGCGGGCAAGGCCTGCAGCAGGGCGTGGCCCGTGCCCAGCTGTTCCTTCTGCAGCACGAAGCGCGCCTGGGGAAAGGCGGCCTGCACCAGATCGGCCCGGTGCCCGGCCACAATCCAGACGTCCTCGCCAAAAACGGGGCGCAGGGCCTCCAGCACGCAAGCCAGCATGGGCTCGCCCAGAAGGGTTTGCAGCACTTTGGGCTTGTCGGAATGCATGCGGGTGCCCTTGCCCGCCGCCAGAATCAACGCCGCAGTCTTCGGCATGGTTTGCTCCTTGAAAAATAACGGACTGCGCGTCCGCTACTTCTTCCAATCAAAGGTAAAGACCTGCTCCACATCGGGGTGCAGGCTGTGGTGCACGGGGCAGGTCTGAACCACGCGCGCAAGCACGGTCTTGTCCTTGGCGCTGAAGGGCCGATCCGGCATATGAAAGACCACTTCCACCCGCCCCAGACGCGCGGGCGAGCCTTCGTGCATGACGGCGTTCACGTCCGTTTCCATACCCGTCACGTCCAGGTTGTGGTGGGCGGCGTAGCCCGCTATCACCGTGGAAGCGCAGCAGCCCAGGGAGGCCACGCAAAGATCCACGGGCGAGAAGCTGTCTTCCTGGCCGCCGTGATCCTTGGTGGGCGTCACTTCCAGTCGTGCGCCGCTGCCGGGGTGCACGCATTCCATACGCATATTGCCAAGGTACTTGATTCTGGCGTTGCTCATGGGAACCTCCATAAAAACACGCGGTGCGACCGCGCGGCAAAAGGGCGCAAAGACGGGCCGTCCCCGTCAGCGTTGCCAGTGGAAGGTAAAGACCTGCTCCACGTCCGGGTGCAGGGTCAAGTGCACGGGGCAGGTCTGGGTGCAGCGTTCCATAATGGTCTTTTCCTTCTGGGAATAGTCCCTGTCGGGCATGTCAAAGACCACTTCCACCTTGCCGATGCGGCGCGGGTCTGCACTCATGGTCTTGGTGATGTTCATGGTTGTGCCAGTAATGTCCACGCCGTGGCTTTGGGCATAAATGCCGATGATGGTCATGGCGCAGGCCCCAAGAGCTGTGGCGCAGAGGTCCGTGGGCGAAAAGGACGCGCCCTTGCCCTGATTGTCCGTGGGGGCGTCGGTGATGATTCTGGTGCCGCTCTGGTTGTGGACGCATTCCACACGCAGATCCCCCAGATACGTGGCGCTGACGGTTGCCATAACAATTCCTCCATCAGTAGATGAAACCATGCTGCGCCGGGACGGCCGGAGCAAAGCCTCAGCCGAAGGCGCTGTGCTCCCGCAGGATATTACAGGCTATGACCAGCAAGGTCAGCCCGCCCAGCAGTTCGGCCCAGGCGTTGAGCGAACAGATGTTGGCCAGAGTCTTGCCCAGAAATACGCCGCAGGCCGTAACCAATGCACAGACCAGGCCGATGCAGAACGCCGGACCCCAGACCGGAGTGCCCAGAATGGCAAAGGAAAGACCCACGGCCAGGGCGTCCACACTGGTGGCCACGCTCAGCAACAGCAAATTGCGCCCGGCCGCCGGGTCCACAGCGGGGCGCGCACAGGCCGCACGCCCCCGCCAGGCGGCAGAGCCGGAAAACACCATCTTGCCGCCGATCCAGGCCAGCAGGGCAAAGGCTATCCAGTGGTCCCAGGCCTCCATGTAGCCCCGCACGGAAAGGCCCAGACCCCAGCCCAGCACCGGCATGGCAAACTGAAAAAAACCAAAGGCCCCTGAAAGCCGCAAATATTGCCCAGCACTGGGCGCGCGCAGCGCACAGCCCGAAGCCACAGCCACGGCAAAGGCGTCCATGGAAAGGGCCAGGGCCAACCCAAGAATGGCGAGGACAGACATAACGCTCCTTCTTCCGACCCATGGCCCGCAACGGGCCGCAAGCCATGAGTATAAGTCAGGAAGGAACACCCCGCAAGAGCGTGGCCCACGGCCTTGCCGACCCGCATCTGTACGGACTGGTTCCGCGACGTTCAGACTTGTCCGGCTCTGGCCGGGCGCACGGACGCTGCAGATTTGGCCGCACATGGCAGCCTGCAAGGGTCGGGCGACTGCGGTCGCGCCTGCACCACGGGGTGGCCGGTCCTATTGGAAACACCCAACGCGGAAGCACTGCGGGCATGGCCGCACGGCCCCCGCCCTTGCGGCCAAAGCCGCTACAAGATACAAGAGCGGCCATGCACACGTTTTCCACCTGGTTTCTCTATTGGCAGTGGCTGTTAAGCATCCTTTCCCTGGGGGCGGCGGCCGCTGCGGGCCTGCCCGGCATCCTGATCCTGACCCTGCTGGCCGGGCGGCGCGGCAACGCCCGTCTCTGCGCCTTCGGGGCCGGGCGCATGGCCCGGCTGGCCTTCCGCCTGGCCCCCCTGGGCATCGTCTGCACGCTGGGCGAGCACCTGGGCCTGCTGGTGCAACTGCGCGGCCCGGCCGGGCTTACGGGCCTTTACCCCTTGCACCCGGTCATGCTGCCCGCCACCACTGCCGTGCTGGCCTGGCTGGCGGGCATGGTCTGCCTGTTTTTTTATCTGAAGGCAGACGCCGCAGCCCCCCTGCCCGCCCTGCCGCCGGTGGACCAGCGTCGCGCCAAGGGCAAAAAAATCGCCCCGGACCCGGCCCTGAGCCAATGGGAAGAACCGGAATTTCGCAGCCGCCTGTGTCTGGCTCTGGCGGCGCTGATCTGCTTTTTTACCGCCCTGACCCTGCCGCGCTGGCCCTTTGCCGGGCTGCCGCAAGGTATGGAACTGAGCACGGCTGCTCAGGCCGTGCTTTCCACATCCCTCCACGACCTGTTCGCCGCTCTGGGCCCGGCGGGCGCGGCGGCCCTGCTGGTTCTGACCCGGCTGCGCAAGGGGCCGGAAGGCACGCCCCTTGAAACGGATGCCTTACGCAAGGCCGGGCGCTGGTGCGCCCTGTGGGCCTTTCTCGGCTACATTCCCCGCTGTCTGGACCGCTGGGGCCTGTTTGTGGGCATTTCTCTGCGGCCCGGCCCCTTGCCCCCGGACGTGGCGGCGGAGGCTCTGGGCCTGACGCCCCTGACCCTGGCCATTGCCTGCTGGATTCTGATTTTCGCGCTGCGCGCGCCGCGCCGCATTCTCTGGCTCAACTTCCTGGCCATCTTTTTTCTGCTGGTACGCCAGAGCCTGCCCTTTGTGCTGCGTCTGGCGCAGTAGGCCGCACCCGCCCCAGCGGCGGAACAGTTCGTCAATTTTTACCCGCAGCAATCGCCCCGGCCGCCGCAAGCGCCGGGGCGTTCCGTTTTTTTTCTTTTCTGGCTCGCTCTTTGCATACAAATCTGCCAAGGGCCGTCAGGTCCGCGCACGACAGCCGCGTCGCCCTACGGCGCGGGGCTGCCAACCAAGGAGCAAGACTATGCAGGCGGGCATGTACAGCGGGCTGTTCGGCGCGCTGACCACCGAACACCGGATGAATTTCATCGCCAATAATTTGGCGAACGTGAACACGCGCGGCTACAAGCGCGACACCCTGGCCTTCAAGGATACCATGGTCACCTACGCCCATGACGAAATCCGTGAGCCCATTCTCAACCTGCGCTCCAAGCCCCTGTTCCCGGAGCCGCACAATGCCGCCAGAGCGCGCATAGCCGTAGCGCGCACGGACTTCTCTCAGGGGTCCATGCAGTTTACCGGCAACGCGCTGGACGTGGCCATCAACGGCGAAAACGCCTTTTTCCGCGTGACCACGCCCAATGGGGCCTTTCTTACCCGCAACGGAGCCTTCTCGCTCAATGCCGACGGCGTGCTCATGACGCCGCAGGGCTATACGGTGCAGGGGCTGGGCGGCGGCAACATCGTCATCCCGCCCGGCACGCGCAACATTCAGATCAGCGGCGACGGGCAAGTGCTGGCCGACGGCGCGCTGGTGGACCAGCTGGCCCTGGTCAATGTGGACAACCTGCAGAATCTGGAAAAACAGGGCGACAACCTCTACCGGCCCCGGCAGAATGTGCAGGTGGCCGAAGGCAACGCCTACCTGGACGGCGCGCGTCTGGAACAGGGGTTTACCGAGGCGGCCAACGTGGAGGTGGTTTCGGAAATGGTCAACATGATCGAAGTGCAGCGGCAGTTTGAGGCCTATCAAAAAGTCATGCAGACCTCCGACAGCCTGGACCGCAACGCCACGGAAAAGGTCGGCCGCCGCCAGGGCTAACCCCGACGCGCCGCACAGCAAGGAGCTTCTCTTATGATGCGTTCTCTCTGGACAGGCGCCACCGGCATGGTGGCCCAACAGCTCAACATAGACGTCATTTCCAACAACCTGGCCAACGTGAACACCACGGGCTTCAAGAAAAGCCGCGCTGAATTCGAAGACCTTATGTACCAGACCATGCGCATGGCCGGGTCCATCACTGAAGGCGACAACCGTCTGCCCGTAGGCATTCAGGTGGGCCTGGGCACCCGCCCCACGGCTGTGCACAAATTCTTTACCCAGGGCGACTTTCAGAATACGGGCAACGCCCTGGATGTCGCCATTGAAGGCGACGGCTTCTTTCAGGTGGATGTGAACGGCGAGCTCATGTACACTAGGGCGGGTTCCTTCAAGCTCAACCAGGACGGCACCGTGGTCACGGCCAACGGCTATATCCTCCAGCCGGAATTTGCCGTGCCCGCCGAAACCAAGACCGTCTCCATCTCCTCTTCCGGACACATTGCGGCTCTGGACGCCCAGGGGCAGGAACTGGCCGGGGCCGAAATACCCCTCTATACCTTTATCAACCCTGCCGGGCTGGACGCGCGCGGCCGCAACCTCTTTACCCCCACCGAGGCTTCCGGCGACGCCGTGGAAGGCGTGCCCGGCACGGACAACGTGGGCACCCTGGCTCAGGGCTTTCTGGAAATGTCCAACGTGGAAGTGGTGGACGAAATGGTCAACATGATCGTGGGCCAGCGCGCCTATGAGGTCAATTCCAAATCCATCCAGACCTCTGACTCCATGCTGGGCATCGCGGTGCAGCTCAAGCGCAGCTAAGGCGGATGCGGACTATGTGGCGCGCCCTGCTATCCCTTTGCGGCAGACCGGTTTTCGGCACGGCCCCGACGCCTGCAACCGCACGGCTCCACAGCTTCGGACGCCGCGCCCTGCCCCTCCTGCTGGCGGCAACCCTGCTGCTCTCTGTGTCGGCGCGGCCGTCCCTGGCCGGGCCCACGGGCGGCGTGCCGCAGGCCGTATGGCAGGACAACGACCGCGACCATCGGCGCTCCCCCAGCCAGATCAAACACCAGCTGGGCCAACAAGACAACGTGGCGCGCATCGCCCTGCCCCCCGACGCCCAAAAGGTACGCGCCGCCAGGACCGGGACTCTGCTGGCCAATGGCCAGACGCCCCTGGCGGCCGATGGCCAGGTCAGCATCCTTGGACAGGACGACTGGCGGCTTAAAATCCTGCCCGCCGCCGTGGTCCACGCCGACACGGTGCTGCTGGGCGAAATAGCCGTGCCCCTGGGCCGCATGGACCAATCCCTCTGGGAGCAGCTGCGCGCCAAGCCGCTGTGGCCCGCTCCCACGCAGGAGGGCAAACCCCTGCAGGTCAACCGTTCACGACTTTCCTACGCCCTGCGCCAGGCCCTGGGGCCGGAGGTGGCCGGCCGCTGCATTTTGCCCACATCGCTGTCCATCCAGCGCGGCGGTCTGGTCTTTCAGGAAGATGATCTGCGGGCCTACGTCGTCAAAAGCCTGACGCCGCAGCTGGCCGCCATGCCCGGCGAAGCCGAGCTGAACGAATTTCGCCTGCCTGACTATATTTTTCTGGCCCACAGCCGACAGCGCGTGCAGCTGGAGCCGGGCCGCCTTTCACCGGGGCGCGTTTCTCTGCGTTTTGCCGTGGAAGAAGCCGACGGCACGGTGCTGCGCCGCCTGGCGGGCACGGCCAACCTGACCCTCTGGGTCACGGTGCCTGCCGCCGTTCAGGCCATGAACAAGGGCGACGCTCTCACGGCCCAGTCCGTCACCTTTCTCAAGGTCAATGCCAGTCAGCTGCGTTCCGTGCCCTGGGACGGGCGCGGCGGTCCCTGGCAGCTCACGCGCGGGCTCAGCGCGGGCGAACCCATACTGCAAAGCGACCTGGCCAGCCAGCTTATGGTACGGCGCGGCGACGTGGTCAACCTGATCTACGCGCGCGGCAACCTGCGCATCACTACCCAGGCCCAGGCCCTGAACGACGGCGAACCGGGAGCCACTATTCCGGTGCGGAATTTGCAAACCAAAAAGCAGGTCTATGCCATAGTGCGCGACGGCAGCACCGTGGAAATACACTAGCGCGCGTCCTTTGCCGGATGCCGCGCCCTGCCCAACAGGAGAAGGCCATGCAGGCACGTTACACCATCCCCCTTCTGGCGCTGACCTTTATGCTGTGCGCCGCCTGCGGCGGCAGCCCTCACCGGCGGCCCGCCCTGCACCCCCCGGCGGCCCCGCCCCAGGAATACCGGCAGGAAACCAACGCCGCGGACAACCCCGGCTCCATCTTTGCCGCCAGCGAACAGGACACGCTCTTTTCCGACAGTCGCGCCCGCCGCGTGGGCGACCTGGTGGTGGTCAAACTGGTGGAAAGCACCAAAGCCCAGAACAAGGCTGAAACCACGGCAGACAAGGACAGCAGCAACGACTACCAGGTGAGCGCCATGTTCGGCAAAAGCAAGGTGGGCTTCCTTCCCTTCACCGGCATCGGCCCCCAGAGCACCGTGGGCCTGCCCGTGCTGAACACCGGCTCCAAAAGCGACCTCACCGGCACCGGCAAGACCAAACGCGAAAACTACGTGACCACCGCCCTGGCCACTCGCGTCATTCGCGTGCTGCCCGGCGGCCTGATGGAAATTGAAGGCGCGCGCGAAATCCGCGTCAATGAAGAAACCGAATATATGGTGGTGCGCGGCATGATCCGCAGCAAGGACGTGAGTGCCGACAACAGCGTGCTCTCCACCCAGATCGCCGACGCCAGCATTGAATACTACGGCAAGGGCGTGCTCTCGGACAAGCAGAAGCCCGGCTGGTTCACCAGACTCATGGACAATATCTGGCCATTTTAAGATGGGGTAAAAAGCGGCTGCCGGGGAGGGGGAAACGTAAACGTTCCTCCTCCCCGGCCTGCAGAAAACTGCCATCCTCACCGGGGGCAGCCCCCTGCTTTTTCAGACGCTGCGCTGCTAGAGCATTTAACACTTGAAATGCTCGATGACGGCAGGCAAAAGCCTGCCTGCTCGCATTTCGTGGCAAGGATTTTTCAGGAAAATCCTTGCAGAGAAGTTAACTCATTTCATTCGTTAGCTGCTCTAGATGCTGATCTTTGCGCCCAGCAGTTTGACAAAAGCGGCAATCCAGGCCGGATGCGCGGGCCAGGCCGGGGCCGTCACCAGGTTGCCGTCCACGGTGGCGCTGGTGAGGGTTTCGTTAAAATCGCACCAGGTAGCGCCCGCGTCCACCACATCGGGCTTCACTGCGGGATAGGCCGTGCACTGGCGGTTGCGCAGCACCCCGGCAGAAACCAGAATCTGCGGGCCATGGCACACGGCGGCAATGGGTTTTTTGGCGTCGTTGAACTCCCGCACGATTTCCAGCAGGCGGGCATTGAGGCGCAGATATTCCGGCGCGCGTCCGCCGGGGATGACCAGGCCGGCGTAGTCCGCCACCTTCACCTGATCAAAGTCGGCGTTGATGGCGAAGTTGTGGCCGCGTTTTTCGGAATAGGTCTGGTCACCCTCAAAATCGTGGATGGCCGTGCGCACCGTATCGCCAGGCTTTTTGCCCGGGCAGACGGCGTGGACTTCATAGCCCAGCATCTGCAGCATCTGGAAAGGAACCATCACCTCGTAGTCTTCCACATAGTCGCCGGCCAGTACCAGAATTTTTTTCATTGTGTCCTCCATCAGGCTCCCAGGGAGCGGTTGGCGCGCTTGCCTTGCGCGCATACATACTTATATAGGGCTGGGAAGCCCTTGGGCAAGTGCCTTGCCGAGGGTGGTCCGTGCCGTTTTTGCGCCATTTTTCCAACAGGAGGCAGTGTTCATGCCCATGTATGATTTTGTCTGCACCGCGTGCGGGCACACCTTTGAAGACCTGGTCAGCGGCGAGGCCACGCCGCCCTGCCCCCGTTGCGGGGCCGCCACAGAGCGCCAGGTAAGTGCGCCGAGCCCCCTCAAAACCGGGGCCTTTCCCTTCAAGCCGGGCCCGGTGCGGCCCATGGGCCAGGGACGGCCGCCGAGCTGCGCCTCCGGAGGCTGCGGCACGGGCGGCTTTTCCTGAAACAACGGCTAATCTGCGGCATTTTCCCGGCTGGCGGCGGCGCGCAGGAGACGCGCGCCCAGCACGCCCGGCGCCAGCACACGCCGCAGCGCGGGCGAGGTTCGTTCCGCGCCGTTCAGAAGCAGGGGCGCGCTGTTATAGGCGCGCCCCAGTTCTTTTTCCAGGGCTTCGCGCAGCTGCCTGAATGAGGCTTCCACCTCCGGGTAGGCATTGTCTGCCCGCCAGGGCAACAACAGCGTATGGGTCCAGGAATGGCCCTTGTGCGACGGGGCCTCCAGAGTATGGAAGGCCGTGGGCCTGTAGCCTGCCGCGCGCTCCAGCATGTCGGGATAGCAGTAGTCCTGCCGTCCTTCTTCCGGCTGCGGGATGCTGGAAAGAACGGACACCGTGGGCAGGGCCAGGGCTTTTTCGTGTTCTTCCAGCTCCACACTGTAGTGGAGGACGGGGCGCAGGTTGCCGCGCTTTTTTGTTATTTTCCACTCAATACGCATATCCTTCCTCTCTTCCTCTATTCAGGAAACGCCAAAACATTCCGGCTTTGCAACGCCGACGGAAGTCGGCATTTCTCCCCACTGTCCCGGACCAGCCTGTAGGAAAAAACCGCATCCCCATTCAAGACGCGCCCGGCGCATCACATGCGAAAAAAATTTTTTGAAGGATGGGGGGGAAGGAACTTTTTCTCCTTACCCCCTTTCCTCCCCTGCCTGCGGCAGGAACAGCACGCTGCCGAAGGGCGGCGGTTCCGCTGCGGCGTCGCTGCAGACCCAGAGTACCGGATAGGGCGGCGGCGGCGGAAAACGGTTGCACTGCAGGTCTGTGAACCAGATCAGGCAGGCGGGGGCCAGGCCTTCCTGCTCCAGGCGGGCGGGCACAGGGCGGTAGTCCGTGCCGCCGCCGCCCACGGGCGTAAGGGGTGCGTCCCTGTCCATGCGGGTGCGCAGTTCCGGGCCGTGCACCTGGCTGTCGTGAAAAAGTATGGCCAGGGTGGTATCGTAAGCGTCCAGCACGCCGGCGAGTTCGGCCATAAAGTACGCCAGCGTGGCCGCGTCCACGGAGCCGGAACAATCTACGGCCAAGGCTGCCAAGGGCAGGCGCGCCTCCCGCCGCGAGGGCAGGTAGATATCCTGAAACAGGTAGCGCCGGTTGGGGGTGGTCCAGGTGTAGTCGCTGTGCGCGCACTGTTCCAGAAAGCGCTGCAGCAGGGCCCGCCAGTGCAGATGCGGTCGGGCGTGGTCGGTGAAGTGCCGTTTAAGGCCAGCGGGCAAATCGCCCATGTGCCGCGCCCGCCGCAGCGCCTGGTGCAGAGCGGCCTGGGCCTCGCGCTCCGCATCTTTAAAAGCCGGGCTTTCCTCCTGCCCCGCACCGGGGTGATCGCGCACTTCGCCCGTAAAACCGCTCTGGCCGCCATTTTTTGGGCTGTTTTCTTCTTTTTTGGGTTTGGGGCGCGCCCCAGCGCGCGTCTGCTGGTCGCCCGTTCCGGGCGTGGAACTGGGGGGCCGGGTGGGCGCATGCCGCATCTGGGCGGACGGGCGCAAAGGCACGCTCGCTCCGTCCGACGCGCCGCCGCCGGAGGCCCCTGTGCCGCCGGGACCGCCGGCCCGCGCCCGGCCCCCCAGGTCTACGCCCGGAGCCGGGTCTTCCCGCAGACCGGCCAGTTCGGCGTAAATTTCTTCGGCGGCCATTGCCGCATAGGCCGCGTCATGGAAAAACCCCTGGGGCAGACTGAAACCCGCCTCCAGCAAAATCTGGTTCACTGCCAGGTCGCAGGCCCGGTTCCAAAGATCTTTGTCCCTGTCCTGACGGCGCAGATGGTGATTGAAGGCCAGGTGGAGCACTTCGTGGGCCTGGGCCCCCACCAGGGCAGCTTCCGGAATGGTGGCGGCAAAGGCCGGGTTGTAGGCCAGGGTAAGACCGTCCGTCCACAGGTCGCGGCAGGTCGTATCTTCCCGCAGGCGCAGACGCAGGGCCAGCACGCCAAAAAAAGGATGGTCCAGCACCAGGGCGGATCGGGCCCGGCGCATGGCCCGTTCGGCCCGAAGGCTCAGGCTTTGCTGTGCGGCACACAGGACGGACACGCGCCTGCCCCTACATGAGCACGGCGGCGTTCTGTTCCGCCCAGCGGGCAAAAGCCGGCGATTCCACCAGAGCAGCGTCCCGCTCCACGGCGTCGCGCATGAGCAGTACGCCGAACTCGGCAGGCAGACGCGCGGCATAGGTGGCCAGGGCCTCCATAGTGTCCTGGTCCGCATGCAGGCTCAAGGCCTCACAAGTGGCGTAGAGGGCGGCGGGCTCTTCGGGCACCGGGACGCCTTCCGGAGCTTCCAGAATTTCTTCCACCGTGGGCAGATCACGCCAGACAGCCAGAAAACCGCTGAACTCCGCCGCGCAGCCCGCGCCCACCGCGCCTTCAAGCAATGCCGCCTCCACATCCCGTGTGGGGGCGGCGTCCAGAATGCGCGAAACAAATTCCCAGGAGCGGGGCGAGGCAAAGGCCCGCTCCCCGCGCGCAGGGTCGAAGTCGTGCAGCAACTGCGGACGGAAGCGCAAAAACGCGCAGACTTCCTGACGGATGCCCGCCCCCTGCGCCCAGCCGAGCCAGTCCTCCAGGTCGGGCGTAAAATCCAGGTGCACCATGCGGTTGGCCAGGGCCGAGGGCATGCGGTAGGCCACGGCCCTGTCCCCCTCCCGGTTGCCGGCGGCCACAATGCTCCAGCCATCGGGCAGGCGGTATTCGCCTATGGCCCTGTCCAGCACCAGCTGGTAGCAGGCGGCCTGCACCAGGGGCGGCGCGGCGTTAAGCTCATCCAAAAAGACAATGCCCCGCTCAGGGTCAGCCGGGCCGGGCAAAAAGGCCGGCGGGCACCAGACAGACCGCCCGTCGGCGCTGATGCGCGGCAGGCCCCGCAGGTCCACGGGATCCAGCAGCACGGCGCGGATATCCCGCAGGGCCAGGCCGTTCTGCCGGGCCACCTGGGCCACCACCTGGCTTTTGCCCACGCCGGGCGGCCCCCACAAGAAGGCCGGTTGGCGGATGGCAAGGAGTGAACGCAGGGCGGAAACGATTTGCGAAGGGGTCATGCCGGCTCCAGAAATGGCGTATTTCCAAGGTCATGGACTGCCCAAAGACGGGAAGCCCTTGCACGCGTCAACAGCGACACAGACCACATCGCTGAAAAAACACGCACTAACGTGCACAGCATGATAAAAATGAAAGTGAATGTCAATATCTTTAAAAAGTCAGCCGCCGCCACCGGCGCGGCCGTCACTACACACGGTCACAGTAGACATTTTCCAAAAAGTGCTCCATGGCGTCATCAGCCTGACTGATATATTCCTGCAGCGCAAAGCGCGCCTGACAGGCCGGGCAATGCATGTAGACTTCATGGCAGGTGCGGGCAATGTGCAGATGGGCCCCGCAGCGGGGGCAGACAAGGCTGGTTTCCGCATCACGGGCGGCAAAAAGAGCCATGGAACTTCCTTGGGTGACAGGGTGAAGAGAAACCTGGGGCGCAGGCAAAGGCCCGCGCCCCGCATTCATAAACGCAACAGTACGGCTGCTCTGCCGCCAACGCTCTGCCAGGCCCTGCCGGCAGGCGTTCACCGCCCGCCGGAGCCTGCCCGATTGCCCTGCCTCAGCCGCGGCGGCCGATGCAGAAATAGGCAAAACCGTGTTCCGCCATGGAGGAAGGCGAGTACAGGTTGCGTCCGTCAAAGAGCAGGGGCGCGCTGAGCAACCCTCTGACCTTCTCAAAATCGGGATTGCGGAACTGGTTCCACTCCGTAACCACCAGCAGGGCCTGCGCGCCCCGGCACACCTCATATTGGTCTGTGCCCACTTCCACCAGGGGGTTGTCCTTAAAAATGGCGCGGGCGTTGTCAGCGGCAACCGGGTCGAAGGCGCGGACGCGCATGCCCGCAGCGGTCAACTCATTAATGATGCTGATGGCGGCGGCTTCGCGCATGTCGTCGGTATTGGCTTTGAAGGCCAGGCCCCACAGGGCCAGCGTCTTGCCCTGCACGCCGCCCTGAGGCGCAAAATATTCCATGATGCGCGTGGCCATGTGCTTTTTCTGCCGGGCGTTGACGTCTTCCACGGCATTGAGCAGTTTGGGCTCCACACCGGCTTTTTCAGCAGTGTGGATAAGCGCCTTCACGTCCTTGGGGAAGCAGGAGCCGCCGTAGCCCACGCCGGGGTAGATAAACTGGTAGCCGATGCGCGAATCCGAACCGATGCCCGTGCGCACGTCCCGCACGTCCGCGCCCACTTTTTCGCAGATGGTGGCGATTTCGTTGATGAACGAAATTTTGGTGGCCAGCATGCAGTTGGCGGCGTACTTGGTCATTTCCGCGCTGCGCACCCCCATGACGATGATTTTATCCCTGGTGCGGGCAAAGGGGGCGTAGAGCTCGCGCATGAGGGCCGCGGCGCGGGGAGAATCCGTGCCCAGTACCACCCGGTCGGGCTTCATAAAGTCGGAAATGGCGTCGCCTTCCTTAAGAAATTCGGGGTTGGAGACCACGTCCACCCGCAGGTCTTTGCCGCGCGCGGCCAGTTCCCCGGCGAGAATGGCGCGCACTTCGTCTGCCGTGCCCACCGGCACGGTAGATTTATCCACCACGACCAGATCCTTCTGCATGTGGCGGCCGATCTCCCGCGCCACTTCGCGCACGTAGCTCAGGTCGCAGGAGCCGTCGGCCTGCGGGGGCGTGCCCACGCAGATAAAGGCGCAGTCCGCGTCAGCAATGCCATCTTCCAGCATGGTGGTGAAGGTCAGCCGCCCGTCGGTCCGGCTGCGCTGCACCAGCGGCTCCAGCCCCGGCTCGAAGATGTGCACGAAACCGGCGTTGAGTTTTTCCACCACGGCCGGGTTCACGTCCACGCAGGTGACGGTATTGCCCATTTCCGCAAAGCAGGCGGCGCTGACAAGGCCCACGTAGCCGGTGCCGATGATACACAGTTTCATAAAAGTTTTTCTCCATCCTTTCCCGGCCGTCGTCCCTTGACGACAGTGCCGTGAACGGTTCAGAATAGTGGCATGAAAAAATCTGCATACGGCATTTCTTCCCCCGAATCAAGGCGGCGCGCCGCCCTGGGCGCGCGCCGGGGGTCGTTGTGATCGTGGGCCTGGGGGTGGATCTGGCCGATCTGGACCGCATCCGCAATATCTACGCGCGCTTCGGCCGCCGCTTTGCGGAAAAAATCCTCAGCCCGGAGGAACTGCGCCGCCTGCCCCACGCGCCGGCAGCTTATCTGGCCGGCCGCTTCGCCGCCAAGGAAGCGGCGGTCAAGGCGCTGGGCACGGGCTTCAGCCAGGGCATCGGACCCCGCCAGATTGAGATCTGCAATACGCCAGAAGGCAAACCCCAACTGCGCTTTCTGGACTGCGCGGCCCGCCGCGCGCAAGCCCTGGGCGTACGCCGCCGCCATGTTTCCCTGAGCCATGACCGAGGCGCGGCAGTAGCCCTGGTGGTACTGGAGGATTGACCATGACGCCATCCGCCTTTGCGCTCCTGCCTCCTCTGCCCTCGCCCGACGAAGTGCGCGCCTGGGACCGGGGCGCGGTCGATCTGGGCCTTGCCGGGGACATTCTGATGGAAAACGCCGCCCGCGCGGCTTTTGACGTGCTGCGCGCCTCTGCGCCGCGCCTGGCGGGCATGAAAGTCTGGCTGCTCATGGGCGGCGGCAACAACGGCGGCGACGCCGCCTGTCTGGCCCGCCACCTGCTGGACGCCGGGGCCGACCCCCTGGTGCTGCACACCCATCCCCTGCGTTCTTATAAAGGGGAGTGCGGCCGTCACATGCGCGTGGCGCGGGCAGCGGGCGTGCCCTTCCGCCCCTTGCGGCAAGGACGGCGCTCCGGCCCGGCCGCAGCGGGTTTGCCGTCGGCCTCACCGCCGCTCCGCCTGCCGGAAGGCCGACCCCACATCATGGTGGATGGTCTGCTGGGCACGGGCTTTCACGGTCCCCTGCGACCGGACATGCTGGCGTTGATCCGCGCTGTCAACGCCCTGCAGGCCGCCTTTGTGCTGGCCCTGGACATCCCCTCCGGCCTGGACGGACGCACGGGCGCGCCGCAGCCTGAAGCGGTACGGGCCACGGCCACCGTCAGCTTTGCCGCAGGCAAGCCGGGTCTGGCCTCGCCGCAGGCGCGAGCCTGGACAGGGCCGGTGCACGTCCGCCCCATCGGCATCCCCGCCGTGGTGCAAAGGGCGGCCCCTTGCTCCACCTACCTGCTGGACGGCCGCTGCCTGGCCCCCCTGGCGGCCCTGCTGGTCAACGGCTTCAAAAACGCCTTTGGTCATGTGCTGGTAACGGGCGGCGCGCCCGGCTACGGTGGAGCGGCCCACTTGGCGGCGCGGGCGGCCCTGCGCGCCGGGGCCGGACTGGTCACGGCCGCGGCTCCGGACGCCGCCCTGACGGATATCAAAAACGGCTGGGCCGAAATCATGACCCTGGCCCTTCCCGGCCCGCACGGCTGCTGGCCGGACGCCCCGCCCCCGGCCCTGGTTGCGCTGGCGGCCCGTTGCACCGCCTTGGTGGCTGGCCCCGGCCTGGGACGAAGCCCGGACGCCGCAGCCTTTCTGGGCGCGCTCCTGCGCCTGCCCGATCGGCCCCCCACAGTGCTGGACGCGGACGCTCTGGCCCTTATGGCCGCGCAGCCCGAACTGCTCAATCTGGTGCGCAAGGACGAMGTGCTTACCCCCCACCCCGGCGAAGCCGGACTGCTGCTGGGCCGCCCCGCCGCCGCCGTGCAGGCCGACCGATGGGCCGCCCTGCGCGAACTTTGCGCCCGCTGCCGGGGCGTGGTGGTGCTCAAAGGCGCGGGCACGCTTGTGGGCCAGGCGGGCGCGCCCGTGCTGCTTTGCCCTTACGACGTGCCCCAACTGGCCGCAGGCGGCTCCGGCGACGTGCTGGCGGGCTGCCTGGGCGGCCTGCTGGCGGCGCACGCCACGGACGCAAAGGATGCCGCTCCCCTGCGCCCTGCCCAACTCACAGCGGGCCAGGCCGTGGCCCTGCACGCCCTGGCCGGCCGTCAGGCCGCGCACACCTGGCCTCTGCGCGGCAATGTGGCCTCCACCACAGCGGACCTGCTGCCGCAGGCCCTGGCCCGTTGGGCCGCGCCGAAAAACCTCACGCCTGAATACGCGCCTGAAACCGACGACGGCATTCAGACTCGCCCCCGCGCATCTGCACCGGGCAGCCCGGAGGATCTGCTGGCATGGCCGTGGTGACCCTGCATTCGCTGGCGGATACGCGCCGCCTGGGCCGTCTGCTGGCGGCGGGCCTGCGGGAGCTGGGTCCGGTGGCCCTGCTGCTGCGCGGCCCTCTGGGCAGCGGCAAGACGACCCTTACCGCAGCCTTGACGGCCGCCCTGCCCGGCGGCGATCTGGCCGAAGTGGGCAGCCCCTCCTTCACCATCTGCAACTACTACCCCACCACGCCGCCCGTGCTGCACGCTGATCTCTACCGCAGCCCCGGCAGCCCCCCAGAAGAGCTTGAGGAAGCCTTGGACGACGGCCGCAGCCAGGTCATTCTGGAATGGGCAGAATACCTGCCGCCGCAGCTTTTACCTGAAGAATATCTGGACATATCGGTTGATGCGTGCGAGAAAGGGCGTCTGCTGACGTTGACGGCCCACGGCCCCAGGGCCGAAGCCCTGTTGCGTCAGACGTGCGGCCAATGGCCGGGCGGGGAAGCCTGAACAACCCTTGCGGCGCTTGGCGCGGCAAGGGTTTCCGCGACTGTACGGATGGCTGCAGGACTTGCACCCGCCCCTTTGGAACACTTGCGGACATATGGATGACGGACATGAAAATTCTGGTCCAGAAATTCGGCGGCACTTCCGTGGCCAACCTGGAATGTATGCGCCAGGTGCAGACAAAAGTGCTGGAGGGCCTTGCCCAGGGGTACAAGGTCATTGCCGTGCTTTCCGCCAGAGCCGGGGACACCAACAAGCTGCTCTCCCTGGCCGAGGAATGGTCGCCTACGCCGGACAGGGCGGCCTGTGACGTACTGGTCTCCACGGGCGAGCAGGTTTCCATCAGCCTGTTCACCATGCTGCTCAAGGACGCGGGCATCCGCGCCCGCTCACTGCTGGGTTGGCAGATTCCCATCACCACGGACAACGACTTCGGCCGGGCGCGCATCCGCTCCATTGACAGCAAGGCCCTGCGCGTTCAGCTGGAAAACTATGATGTGCTCGTGGTGGCCGGGTTTCAAGGCTGCACCGAGGACGGCCGCATCACCACGCTGGGGCGCGGCGGCTCCGACACCTCGGCCGTGGCCCTGGCCGCCGCCCTGGGCTCGGCGGAATGCCACATCTTTACAGATGTTGACGGCGTGTACACCACAGACCCCAACATCTGCTCCACCGCGCGCAAAATGGACCGCGTGGCGTATGAAGAAATGCTGGAAATGTCCAGCATGGGGGCCAAGGTGCTGCACATTCGTTCCGTGGAATTTGCCAAAAAATACAAAGTGCCTGTGCGTGTGCGCTCCACCTTCAGCAGCGACCCCGGCACCCTCGTCACCCAGGAGGATTCCAGCATGGAAGCCGTACTTGTTTCCGGCATCGCCTACGACAGAGACCAGGCCCGCGTGACCCTGCGCGACCTGCCCGATGTGCCCGGCACGGCTGCCGCCGTGTTCGGCCCCCTTTCCGAAAAGGGCGTCCTGGTGGACATGATCGTGCAGAACACCAGCCTGGACGGCCACACGGACATCACCTTCACCATCTCGCGCAAAGACCTGCCCCAGACTCTGCGCATCATGGACGAAGTCGCCAAAAAAACCGGGGCTTCGGAAGTGCTGCACGACGTGAGCGTGGCCAAGGTTTCGGCCATCGGCGTGGGCATGCGCAACCATTCCGGCGTGGCGGCACGGGCTTTTGCCGCCCTGACCCAGGAAGGCATCAATATCCTGATGATCAGCACCTCTGAAATCAAAATCACCCTGCTCATTCAGGAAAAATATCTGGAACTGGCCGTGCGCATTCTGCACGACACCTTCGGCCTGGACTGGGATATCGGCTAGAGCAGTTAGCGAATAAAATGAGCTAACTGCTCTGCAAGAATTTTCTTGAAAATCCTTGCCACGAAATGCGAGAAGGCAGGCTTTTGCCTGCCGTAAGCGCGCATTTCAAGTGTTAAATGCTCTAGAGAATATTATCTTTGAGGATATGTATTCTCGAAGTTTACAGTACGCTCGTTTCGGCGCTTAACCGCGCAAATAACTTGCGTTTGCGCCTCCACGGCGAGCGGCGGCTTCCGCAACCGTCAGGGCATTGCAACATTGCAATGCCCTGACAATTTTATTGACTTTTTTTTATCCACAAGGGATTCTGCCCTGAATTGCATACTGCCGCTTTGAGGCAGGATCCGCACTGCTTGCCCCTGGCATTTTTGCCTGTGCGGGTCTTTATGGCGCGGTGCAGAAGTCGGCCTTATGTCGCGGGAACAGCCTGCGGGTCGGCCCCACACCGCGTGACGAAGCAATCGCACGAGGGTACGCCATGCCTGCTTGTAAAATTCCCATTACAGCGCTGCAGCCGGGCATGTACGTTGTCGATACGGGCCTGCCCTGGACCAAAGCGCCGCTGCTCTATGCTGAGGAAGGCCCCATCGCCTCGCGGAACGAGGTGGAGCGCATTATAGCGCAGGGCTTCAGCGAAGTGTTCCACGACCCCGAACGCTTCCGCCCGCTGCCTGCGGACGCGGCCGAAATAGCACCCTCGCCCGCCACCTGGGGCCGCCGGACGCCGTTTGAGGAAGAACTGGTTCAGGCCCGCAAGGCCTACGCCTCCTCCCTTGAGCATGTCAAAAAATTTATGCAGTCACCAGCCGCGCCCATAGACGTGGCTGCCTCCCAACCATACGTTGAAGCCATTATCGGCAGCCTGGACCGCAATGTGGACGCCCTCATTTCGCTTTCCAAGCTGCGCACTACCGACGAATACACCTTCACCCACAGCGTCAATGTCACCATCTTCGCCGTGGCCTACGCCCGCTTTCTGGGACTGGCCGACGATTTGGTGCAGTCCATGGGAGTGGCTGGTCTGTTCCACGACCTGGGCAAGGCCCTCATCCCGCAGGAAATCCTCAACGCTCCCCGCCGCCTGACCCCCGGAGAAATGGAAATCATGCAGTCTCATGTGCTGCGCGGTTATGAAAAGCTCTCCCGGCTGGACGGCATCACGCCGGAATCGCTGCAGGGCGTGCTGCAGCACCATGAAAAGCACAACGGCACAGGCTACCCATACCGTTTGGCCGGCAAGCATATCTCTGAATACGGACGCATTCTTTCCCTCAGTGACGTCTACGACGCGCTGACATCGTTTCGCGTCTACAAAAGCGCCGTTCCTCCCCACCAGGCCCTGGCCATCATGTACACCATGCGCAATAAATCCTGGGCGCCGGGCACGGTGGAGCACTTCATCAAATTTATGGGCATTTTCCCCGTGGGCTCGCCCGTAGAACTGGCTGACGGCCGCATCGGGGTAGTCTGCCGCACCAACACCAGCTTCCCTACCCGGCCCCAGGTCGTGCTGGCCCTGGACAATCAGGGCCGCCCCCTCCCTCCCAAAACCCTGGATCTGTCCAAAACCCGCGACCTCGAAGTAGCCCGCGCCCTTCCCGTTCAGGACTGCGCCGCTCTGGACGTGGCCACCCTGCTGCAGCTGGCAAAGCCTCTTGACTAAACGCGCAGCGCGACCCGCCTGACTTGCTGGCGCGCCGACGCCCCACCCCCTTGCCAGTAGCAACGTTTTCTGTTAGCAAAGCACGTTATTCTTCTACGGCAGCCAGCCGTAGAACTCCCAACCTTACCGCGCTTTCATCCATGAACACGGGAGCACACGATCGTGCCCCAACTTCTGCGTAACGCCGTAGTGAAAGGATGATGTTCATGCCAATAGTAAAAATATCAATTAGCAATTTACAGCCAGGCATGTACGTGGTGGATGTGGGCATTCCCTGGACCAAGGCGCCCCTGCTTTATGCCACGCCGGGGTACATCACCTCGCAGGAGGAAATCCAGCGCATTGCAAACCAAGGTTACAGAATGATCTACCATGATACGGACCGTTTTCGCCCTATGGTGGGGGGCGCTCTGGATCGCCTGACAACGCCCGACTCCGTCTGGGGGCACCGTGTGCCCCTGGAGGAAGAGCTGCACCGCGCCCACGACGTCTACACGGCCTCGCTGGAACACGTAAAACAGTTCATGCACAGTGCCACCAATGCGCCCCTGGACGTGACGGCCACGCAGCCATTGGTGGAATCCATCATCAGCAGCCTGGACCGCAACCTGGACGCCCTTATTTTTCTCGCAAAGTTGCGCCTTTCAGACGAATATACTTTCGGGCACAGCGTCAATGTCAGCATTTTTGCCACGGCCTACGCCCGCTTTCGTGGCCTGGATGCCCACGACCTGTATGCCGTGGGCATGGCTGGGCTGCTTCACGACTACGGCAAAGCCCTGGTGCCCGCGGCTATCCTCAACGCGCCCCGAGCCCTCAAGCCCTGGGAAATGGAAATCATGCATTCACACGTGCTGCGCGGCTACGAAAGGCTCAAAGCAGACAAGGCCATTGCGCCCGAAGTACTGCTCGGCGTGCTGCAGCACCACGAAAAATTCAACGGCACGGGCTATCCCTATGGCCTGGCGGGCAACGACATCAGCCTGTACGGGCGCGTCCTTTCACTCAGCGACGTGTACGACGCCCTGACCTCCTGGCGCGTGTACAAAAGGCCCCTTTCGCCCCATCAGGTGCTGGCCATCATGTACCAGATGCGCGGCCAGGCCTGGACACCACAGGATGTGGACCTGTTCGTCAAGTTCATGGGCATCTACCCTGTAGGCTCAGCGGTGGAGCTTTCCAACGGCCAGCGCGGCGTGGTCTGCGCTTCCAATCAGCAGTCGCCGGCCAAACCACAGGTTAAACTGGCCCTGGACCCCACAGGCCGCCCCCTGCAGCCCACCAGCATAGTGGACCTGACCCAGGCCAACGGACTGGAAATCACCCGCCCGCTCTCCCGCGAAGAAAGCGCCCCTCTGGATGTTCCCGGCCTGCTGGGCCTGCCCCTGAAGCGCTACGGTCAGGCCTGACCGCTGCCCGACCGCGCCCCGGCGCTGCCTCCGCAAAAAAGACAGCCCGAAGGATTCCCCCCCAGGCCGTCAAAACAGCTTTTGTCGCCGTCCCCTTTGCTTTTCAGGGCGTTTCAACTTTAAAACGCCCTGGCAATTGCGTGAGCTGCCGTCCGCCGGGGAGGCGCAAGCGCAGCTTCAGCCGTTGCAACGCAGGAGCTTAGCCCATTACGATGAAAAAAGTTACGGGTAAAGACGACAGCGCTATGCATTTGCGTGCGTAAGCGCCGGAACGAGCGTGCCGTACCTTTGCGAATACATATTCGCAAAGGTACTCTGCCCTGGAATATCATGCGGCCTTCCGCCCCTGACGGCGGCACTTCAGCCTGTAGCCCAGCCAGACAAAGCCTATCCACAGGGGGGCCAGCAGTACGGAAATGCCCTCGCCGATGTAGACCAGCACGGCCAGCACCAGCACCATAAAGGCCAGGCAGAGGTAATTGGCGAAAGGATGCCAGAAAGCCTTGAAGACCAGGGCCTCGCCCGCCCGCTCTTTGGCCGCGCGGAACTTGAGGTGGGTCAGGCTGATCATGGCCCAATTGATGACCAGCGCCGCCACCACCAGGCCCATAAGCACGCCCAGAGCGCTTTTGGGCATAAAGTAGTTGAGCAGCACGCAGACCAGCGTGGCCCCGGAAGACACCAGCAGGGCATACACGGGCACGCCCCGCGCGCTCACCTCGCCCAAGGCCTTGGGGGCATTGCCCTGCAGGGAAAGGCCGTAAAGCATGCGGCTGTTGCAGTATACGCAGCTGTTATAGACTGAGAGCGCCGCCGTCAGCACCACAAAATTGAGCACCCCGGCGGCGGAAGGAATGCCGATGAGGTCAAAAATCTGCACAAAGGGGCTGGCAATCATGGCCTCGGCCCAGTGGCTCTTGTCCACGGGCGCGCCCAGCATGTTCCAAGGGTGCAGGCTCAAGAGCACGGCCAGCGCACCGATGTAAAAAAGAAGAATGCGGTAAATGAGCTGATTGATTGCCTTGGGGATGGTCTTGCGCGGGTTGTCCGTTTCGGCGGCGGCAATGCCCACCAGTTCCAACCCGCCAAAGGAAAAGGCCACCACAGCCAAAGAAGTGACCACCCCTGCCCAGCCATTGGGGAAAAAGCCGCCGTGGGTCCACAGATTGCTCAGGCCCGCTTCGGGCCCGGCCTGACCGCTGGCCAGCAAAAAACAGCCCAGGGCGATCATCAGCACAATGGCCACCACCTTAATGACCGCAAACCAAAACTCCATTTCGCCAAAAAAGCCCACCTGGGCCAGATTGATGGCATTGATGCACAAGAAGAAAAAAGCCGTGGTCTGCCACGGCTCCACCTGGGGAAACCAGTACTGCACATATACGGCCACGGCCGTCAGTTCCGACATGCCCACCAGCACATACAAAATCCAGTAGTTCCAGCCGGAAAGCAGCCCCGGAAAGTCGCCCCAGTATTTGTGGGCCAGATTGCTGAACGAGCCGGCCACAGGCTCCTGCGCCATCATTTCACCCAGTTGACGCATAATCAGAAAGGCGATGAAGCCGCCCACGGCGTAGCTCAGCAGTACGGCGGGGCCAGCCATCTGGATGGTACCCGCCGAACCGAGAAACAGGCCCGTGCCGATGGCCCCGCCCAGGGCGATGAGTTGGATATGTCTGTTTTTTAACGCACGCTTGAGATGGGGGGTGTCTGTTTTCATGAAAAATTGGGGTTGTGGCGCGTCCGAAGGCGGCCGTTACTTGTCACCGCCCGCCGCCGCAGGGGCGGGCGCGTCCTGCACGTCCACAATGCGCACGCCAAACTCGGCCACGCCTTCGGGCGGCGCATAAAACAAGACCATAAACGGCACTTCGCCCCCGTGGGGCACGTTGCTGTTGTTGGTGAGAATTTCCACCTTGTTGGTAAGAAAAGCCTCCATCTCCTTTTCACTCAGCACCTGCAGCTGAAAGAGCGAAAGCTGCGCCCCGGCTATCTGCCGTTTCACCGAAAGGGGTTTCTTGTCCTTGTCATAGATGGCGGCCTCCACTGTAACCAATTCCTTGGGCTGCGGAAATTCGTTAACCACCCGGCCCTCAATAACAAAGACCTTGCCTACCTTGTCGTTATCCACATAATACTGGCGCACGTTGCGCATGGTGAGCAGTTCCACCTTTTGGGCGATTTCCTGCTCCGTGGGCGGCGGGGTTCGTTGAGCGGCCCCGCGCGTCTGGTACCAATAGCCGCCCGCGCCCGCGCAGACCAGTGCCAGCAGCAGTAACAAGACCCACTTGCCGCCCACGCGGCGGCGCTTCATGGGCATATCCGGCAACGGCCCCTGAGCCGGATTGTCGGCCTGGGGCGTATAGGGAAACACCGTCGAGCAGACCGAGCAGCGCAGCTTGACGCCCGGCTTGGCAAGCTGGTCCGGCAACTTGAAACGGCTGGCGCAGTGGGGGCACTTCACTTCCATTTTTTTCTCCCGTCTTCCGCCGACGCCGGGGCCGGCGGCCTGCTGTAAGCGGGGCGCGGCCAAAGGACGGCCCCGCAGCGAAGGCTACAACGTAACCTCGTAAACGCCGGGCAGCATGCGGTAGTGCTCGGCATAATCCAGGCCGTAGCCAACAATAAAGCCTTCTTTGAGCTTAAACCCGGCAAAGTCCACCTTTACGTCCACCTCGCGCCGTTCGCCCTTGTCCACCAAGGCGGCCAGGCGCACGCTGCGCGGCCGACGCGCGGCAAACTGACCCAGCAAAAACTGCATGCTGTAGCCGCTGTCCACGATATCTTCTACAATCAGCACATGCTTGCCGGCAATGTCAATCTCCACATCCTTGCTGAAGATGACGTGCTTGGAGCTGGACGCCTTTTTGCCATAGCTGGACAGGCGCACAAAATCCAGTTCCATCTTTTCATTATGCAAGGCGCGTACCAGGTCACTGAAAAAAATGAAGCCCCCCTTGAGCACGCACACGGCCACCAGGGGTTCCTGCCCGTACAGGGCGTCGATTTCCGCCGCCAGTTCGCGCACGCGCACGGCGATCATTTCCTGGCTGAACACGGATTTCAAAGCCTTGACGGGGGTCAGGGCGGCCTCTTCAGACATGGTTTCCTCCTTGCACACCGGCCACGGGGGCCGTCAGATTCAAAAAAACAGCAGTTTCATCGCAATCCGGGTACTTGGCGCAGTGCACGCAGTCGGCCCAGATTTTTTGCGGCAGCACGCTCTTGTCCACAACGGCGAAGCCCAGGCGTGCAAAAAAGGCTTCCTGATAGGTCAGGGCAAAGACTCTGGTTATGCCCAGAGTCGGGCCTTCTTCCAGACAAGCCCGGACCAGCAGCCGCCCCACGCCCTGACGGCGCAGGTCGTCCTGCACCACCAAAGAACAGATTTCGGCCAGATCTTCCCATACCGGAGCCAGAGCGCAGCAGCCTACCGTACGGCCTGCCGCATCTGCGGCCACCATAAAGTTACGCACATGCCCGTAAAGGTGGATGAGCGCGCGCGGCAGCAGCAGGCCCTGACGCGCACTGGCCAGCAGCAGGCCGTGCATGGCCGGCACGTCTTCCATGCGGGCCTTGCGCACGGTAAATGCGCTCATTGGGCGCTCAGCAGCTTTTTGAAAACCATCTCCATAATCTCACCGTCGGCCACCCCCGGCTCGGAAAGCACCAACTGACCGTCTTTGCTGTAAAAAGCATTGTGGGGGATGCTACTTACCTGGAAGGCGCGGGTAATATCCCGCCCGGCCATGTACACAGGGTAGTCCATGCCCATGCTGCGCACAAAGGGCGGCACCACCTCAGGCTTTTCGTCCACGGAAAGGCTGATGATGACCACGTCCTTACCTTCGTATTTTTTGTGCATTTTGACCAGTTCGGGAATTTCCATCCGGCAGGGCGGGCACCAGGTGGCAAAAAAATTGAGCATGACCACCTTGCCCTTGTTTTTGGCCAACAGGTCCGTGAGCCCGCTCAGATTGAGCTTGGGCACAGCGTCCGCCGCGGCGGCCAGGGCCGAGCAGGGCAGAAGCAGACAAAGCAGGAGGGGCAGAAGGACTTTTTTCATACCGCACCGCAGGTCAAACCTGATTGCTGAAGGTGACGCCGCCCAAAAGCCTGCAGTACAACTGCAGAGCAAGGACGGGAAATCGGGGTTACAAAAACTGACGGGCGGCCCGCACAGCCCCCACGGCATCAGGGCTGTAGGCGTCCGCGCCGATGGCGTCCGCAAAGGCCTGCGTCACCGCGGCCCCGCCCACCATCACCTTGATGGGCAGGTTGCGATCCCGCACCAGTTTTACGGTATCTTCCATGCGCACCATGGTGGTCGTCATCAAGGCCGACAGACCGATGATACGCGCGTTGTGCTTCAGGGCGCAAGCCACGATGTCCTCAGCGGGCACGTCCTTGCCCGCGTCCACCACCTCAAAGCCGTGGTTGCCCAGAAGCAGAGAAACAATATTCTTGCCGATGTCGTGAATATCGCCCTCCACCGTGGCCATGACCACCACAGGACGCTTTTCCGGGCCGCGACCGGCCTCCAGCAGGGGCTTCAGACGGACAAAGGCCGTCTGCATGGTCTCAGCGGCACGGATGAGCTGGGGCAGAAAATATTCCCGCCGCTCATAGCGCGCGCCCACTTCGGTGATGGCCGGGATAAGCGTATCCTGCACCAGGCTGAAAGGGTCCGCTCCGGCGGCCAGCTCAGCCTCCAGCAGGGTCACGACGTTTTCCTTGTCGCCATTGAGCACGGCCTCGGACAGGGTGCGGGCCGCGCCCGCCCCGGCCGCGCGCAGGGTCACTGCCCCGCTGTCCGCCTTCCATGCGGCGTAGCCGCCGATAAAGGACGCGGCGTGGGGGTCGTGCTCCCCCAGCACCTTGAGGGCGTCCACGGCCTCGCGTACTCGTCGGGCCGAAGGGTTGGCTATGCAGGAAGTCAGCCCCGCCCCGGCCGCGTAGCAGAGGAAGGTGGCGTTGAGCAGCTCCCGCGCGGGCAGACCAAAAGAAAGATTGGAAAGCCCCAACGTGGTGGGCAACCCCTGCGCTGTGCACCAGCGCACCATCTCCAAGCACTG
Source organism: Desulfovibrio legallii (assembly GCF_004309735.1). Lineage (NCBI taxonomy): Bacteria > Pseudomonadati > Thermodesulfobacteriota > Desulfovibrionia > Desulfovibrionales > Desulfovibrionaceae > Desulfovibrio > Desulfovibrio legallii. The sequence continues at coordinate 92,957 of NZ_SIXC01000006.1, read as the reverse complement.
GCGAGCTCCGTCCGGACTGGAGGAAACAGCCAATGCCAGTATGTCCACCATCATGAGCCGACGCGAAATGCCCAGCCCCTCGGCCCGGACCAGCAGGCTTTCCACCGTGCGGATGCGCTCGGCGGCCTTTTTGGGCAGGCGCGCGCCCTCAATGGGCAGCAAAATGAACGGCGCGCCGAAATCCCGGCAAAGCGGGCCCAGCACGTCCATGCGCCCGGCCTCACCGCTGATGGAATTAACCAGAAACGAACCCGGGCAGTACGGCAGAGCGTTGGCAATGGCCTGGGCATTGGGCGAGTCCAGCGAAAGGGGCAGGGTCAGCCGCGCCGTAAGCTGCTGCACCAGCTCCGGCAAAAGAACCGTTTCATCCACCAGCGGCGCGCCCACGTTCACGTCCAGCACGCCCGCCCCGGCCCGCACCTGGGCGTCGGCCAGGTCCATGGCCGTGGCAAAGACCCCGTTCTGCAGGTCCTGGGTCAGGGCTTTTTTGCCCGTGGGATTGATGCGCTCGCCGATGATGACAATGGGCTCCCCGGCCCCCACCCGCACCAGCTGCGAACGGCTGGTCAGGCAGATGCCCGGCCGGGGTACGGCGGCGGCGTCCACGCGCTCTGTTCCGCGCAGGGTCTGGGCCAGAGCAGCGATGTGCGCGGGCGTGGTGCCGCAGCAGCCGCCCAGCACGGCGGCCCCCATACCGGCAAAGGGCGCGGTTTCACGCGCAAAATCCTCCGGACCCAGGGGAAAGACCGTTGTTGTGCCGCGCAGCTCCGGCAGACCGGCGTTGGGTTCGGCCATGACCGGGCAGGTGCAGGCCCCCAGCAGATCCGCCACCACGGGGCGCATCTGCTCCGGCCCCAGGCTGCAGTTGGTGCCCACCACGTCCACGCCCATATTCTGCATGGTTTCCGCAAAGATGGCGGGGCTGGAGCCGGTCAGGCTGACGCCCTGTTCAAAGGTCATAGAAACCATGACCGGCAGCCGACAGACCCGCCGGGCGGCGGCCACGGCCAGCCGGGCCTCGGCTAGGTCAAACTGGGTTTCCACAAAAATAAGGTCCGCCCCACCGGCCGCCAGCCCCTCTATCTGCCGGGCAAAGGCCTCCAGCAGCTCGGCCGGTTCTACCGCGCCCAGGGGCTTGGCAAACTGGCCCGTGGGGCCCACGTTGCCCGCCACAAAAACCGGCGCGCCGTCAGGACGGGGGCTTGCGGCCGCCGCCGCGCGGGCCACCTCGGCCATGCGCTTGTTAAAACGGAAGACGTCGAGACTTCGCGGCAGCTTATAGGCGCTGGCCCCAAAGGTACAGGTAGTGATGATGTCCGCGCCGGCCTCCAGGTAGGCGCGGTGAATGTTCTGGAGAATCTGGGGATTCTCCATGCAAAATTCCTCGGGGCTCACGCCGGCGGGCAGGCCGGAAGCCTGGAGCATGGTGCCCATGGCGCCGTCCAGCAGAAGGGGCCGCCCAAGGCCCGAGGGAGGAAAAAACGTCATGACCGCCTCATCAGAATCGGTTGCCGGAAGGGGCTGCGGGGGGCTTTGCTTTCCGCCCGCAATGCCTGTATGCTGTCTTTTCAGCTTTGCCGCCGCGCGGCAGGCCCTGTAGTACTGAAAAACGGAACAAAGAACAAATCTGAAATTCCGGCCCCTGACCCTCGCGCCCGGCAGGCCGCGATGGCCCAATATGGACAGCATGAAAAAAAATAGCAAGACAGCCGCTCCGGTCCCCACCGGAAACCCCGCGCCACAGCCACGGGACGCCGCCGTCCGGCCCGATGCGCACGCCGCGTCGGTAGAAATTCTGCCTCCCCCTCACCCCGAAAAAAAACGCCGCCGGACGCGGGGCCCTGCCCCGACCGCCGCCAAGGGGACCCCGGAAGCCGCCGCCAAAGGCCCCGTGCTGGACGTGGACGACCTGGACGAACACGACGACGACCTGGACGCCGCGCCCGACGGGCTGCCGGCAGACCTGCCCGAAGATCCGGACGACGCCCCGGCTGACGCCGCATCCGAGGGCGACGCCCCTGCGCCCCTGGCCCTGGAGGAGGAACCGGCCGACGACCTGCCGGCCCCGGCCACCACACACCTGCCCGCCGTGGGCCCGCGCGACAGCCTGCGTCTCTACCTGCGTGAAATCAGCCGCTTTCCCATGCTCAAGCCGGACGAGGAACACGAACTGGCCTTGCGCGTGCGCGACCACAACGACCCGGACGCGGCCTTTCGCCTGGTTTCCTCCCACCTGCGCCTGGTGGTGCGCATCGCCATGGATTTTCAGCGCCGCTGGATGCAGAACGTCCTGGATCTGGTGCAGGAAGGCAATGTGGGCCTCATGCGCGCGGTCAACAAGTTTGATCCGGACAAGGGCATCAAATTTTCCTATTATGCCTCTTTCTGGATCAAGGCCTACATTCTCAAATTCATCATGGACAACTGGCGCATGGTCAAAATTGGCACCACCCAGGTGCAGCGCAAGTTGTTCTATAACCTGAACCGGGAACGGCAAAAGCTGATCATGCAGGGCTTTGACCCGGACGCGGCCATGCTTTCGGAACGCCTGGGCGTGAGCCCGGAACAAATTGAAGAAATGGACCAGCGCCTGGCCGGCAACGACGTCTCCCTCAACGCCCAGGTGGGTGAAGAAAGCGGCGGGGCCACGCGCATGGACTTTCTGCCCGCCCTGGGCCCCGGCATAGAAGACAGCCTGGCCTCGGACGAAATTGCAGGCCTGCTGCGTTCCCGGCTCAAGACCATCATCCCCAAACTGAATGAAAAAGAGCTCTACATCCTTAACAACCGCCTGCTCACGGACGAACCCGTCACCTTGCGCGAGATAGGCGAACGGTATAACGTCACGCGCGAACGCGTCCGTCAGCTGGAGACACGGCTGCTGGAAAAAATCCGCCAGCACCTGGCCGGGGACATCAAGGATTTTTCAGACGCATGGATACAATCCTGAATGAAACGTAAGCACCTTGCCCTGCTCTGCGCCCTGGTTCTGGTAACCCTGGCGCCCTTCTCCCTTCTGGGCTGCGGCGGCTGCGCCGGTTCCCGCCACGAAGGGGAAGGCGCAAAAGACCAGACCACCGCGACGGACACCGCCGCGCCCGCCGCGTCGCACGTAAAGGCGGCCCAGGCCCGCGCTCCTGAAGCCCTCTCGCCCGACGCCCTGGACACCTACGCCTTTCTCGTCTACGCCCACGGCCTCAACAATGAAGACGAAAGCGCCTTGGCCGCGGCCGCGCCCCTCATGTCCCGCGCCCGCATGCCCGCCGGCATCTGGCTGGAAGGCGGCGTCTGGCTGGTCAGCCGCAAATCCCCCGTGGCCGTGCCCTATCTGGATGCGGCTCTGCTCACCTGGCCGGAGGACATGTCCCTCAACCTGCTGCACGCCGAAGCCCTAGCCGATCAGGGGCAGGCCGCACGGGGCGTGGCCCTCATGCGGGCCTACCTCAAAAAACACCCCAAATCCCTGGACGCGCGTCTGGAGCTGGCCTTGCTGCTGGTCAAGGACAAACAGTTCACCGAGGCCGGAGAGCTGCTCGACGCCATCCCCGAACAGCAGCGCACCCCCCTGGTGGACTACTACCACGCCCGCGCTCTGCTGGGCATGGACCGCCCGGATGCGGCCGTCCCCTACTTGCAGAAGGCCGTCAAAAAAGCCCCGGACTTTGTGGAGGCCCTGGCGGAGCTGGCCTTTGTTTACGAGCAGCGCGGCAACCTCCCGGCGGCCCGCGCAGCGTATGAAAAGCTGCTCAAGCTGGATTTCTCGCCCCAGGATGTGCTCCTGCGGCTCATCCACATTTCTCTGCGCCTGAACCAGCCCGAACGGGCCCTCAAATACATGCGCCAGGGGCCGGACACGCCGCCCTTCAGGCTCACCGTGGCCAGCATGCTGATGGATTCGCGCCACTACCTGCAGGCCGAGCGCCTCCTCAAGCAGCTGGCGGCCCAAGGCAACGCGCCCGACGAAGTCTATCTGCTGCTGGCGGACCTCACCTACGCCCAACGCCGCGAACTGGACGTGGCTCTGGCCTGGCTTGACCATATCCCGGCCAAGAGCAAAGCCGCCGGACGCGCCACCCTGCTGCGCGCCCAACTGCAGGCCGAAGCGGGCCAGAACGAAGCCGCCCTGGCCACCGTGCGCGCACGCCGCAAAACAGCGGACGCCCCTGAGCTCTGCGACGCCGAAATCCGCCTGCTGGCCCGGCTCAAACGCATGCCCGAAGCCCTTCTCGCCGCCAAAACCGGGGCGGCCCTCTGGCCCGACCAGGCGGAGCTGGCTTTTCTGCTGGGTTCCGTACTGGACGAATCGGGCGACAAAAAGGCCGCCATGGAAATCATGGAAAAGGTCATCGCCCTGCAGCCCGACAATTTCCAGGCCCTCAACTATGTGGGCTATACCCTGGCGGAACAGGGCCGCGACCTGGACAGGGCCCTGCAGCTGTTGGGGCGGGCCGACGAGCTTTCTCCGAATCAGTCCTATATTATCGATTCCCTGGCCTGGGCCCTGTTCAAATCCGGCAGGCTGGAGGAAGCCTTGACCCAGATCCGCCGCGCCGTCAAACTGGGGGAACGGATAGACCCCTCCATCTGGGAGCATTACGGCGATATTGCCGCGCGTCTGGGCCTCAAGGACGAAGCCCGCACCGCATACAGTAAAGCTCTGGAACTCAAACCCGCCAATGCCGAAGCCCTCCGGCAGCGCCTTTCACAGCTATGAAACACATCAGCCTCCCCCTGCTCTGCACGTTGGTTCTGCTCTGCGCCTGCGCCCGCCAACCAGCTATGGAAACGCCCTCGCCAGAGGCCCGCGCCCACCTGGAACAAACCTGGCAGCGCTACGCGGCCGCCGACGACGCCGTGGTTCCTGCCCCCTACCGCCTGCAGCTCAGCCTGCGCTTCGGCACAGAAGGCGATACCCGCCGGGTCACGGCCCTGTTCTGGGGCAACGGCCAGCGCAAACTGCGCATGGACGTTATGGCCGGCGTGGGCGCCACGGTGGCCAATATTCTTGAAGACGGCCAGCATTTTCTGGTTTTTGCGCCCAACGAACACAAAGCCTATTTCCATCAGGGGGCCAACAAGCCCCTGTTGCAGGTAGGCGTGCCCGTACCCTTCAATCTGGACCATCTGGCAGACCTGCTCAACGGCCGTTACGCCCAGGTCTTCGGTCGCGACTACGCAGAGGCCGCCGTCCAGGCCGACGGCCTGGCCCGGTACACGCTGGAGGGAAAACCCGGCGGCAGCCTGACCCTCAGCGCACAGGGCCTGCCCGTGGCCTGGAGTGAAAACGCCCACGGCGCGAAAGGCTGGAGCATGGAAATCCTCTATACGGATGACGCCAGCCCCCTGCCCCGCCGCCTGAATCTGACCCACAGCAACGGCAAGCGCGCCATTGTACTGGTCAAGGAAAGGGAAAAGCCGGCCCAGGCCTTCACCGAGGCCCAGCTTTCTTTGCCGCTGCCCGAAGACGTGCCCTTGCTGCCCCTTTCACAATTCAAGCAACGTTAACGCGCCGCCGCCCGCCCGGCGGCCCTGTGCAGGAGACAGGCCCCATGCGCACCATTCATCTGGCTTCGGATCACGCCGGTTTTGCCCTCAAGGGCCTGCTGGCCAGGCATCTGGAATCTCGCGGCTACGCCGTGCAAGACCACGGCACCCACTCCACGGAAAGCTGCGACTATCCCGTACTGGCCCACGCTCTGGCCGCCGCCGTGGAAGCGGAACCCGAAGGCCTGGGCGTGCTCATCTGCGGCACGGGCATCGGCGTTTCCATCACGGCCAACCGCCACCCCGGCATCCGCGCCGCACTCTGTGCCACAGAGCTGCAGGCCCGCCTTGCCCGTGAGCACAACAACGCCAACGTGCTCTGCCTGGGCGCGCGCATTATCGGCGACGAACTGGCCCGCGCCATTACCGACGCCTTTCTGGACGGCCATTTTGCCGGGGGCCGACACCAACGCCGTCTGGACCGCATCAACCTGCCCGCCTGAGCCAGGTTAAAGCCTTAAAGGACAGCCATGCAGATCTACAACTCTTTGGGTCGAAAAAAAGAACCTTTTGTGCCGGTGCGCCCCGGCAAGGTGCAGATGTACGTCTGCGGCATCACGGCCTACGACTACTGCCACATCGGCCACGCCCGCTCCGCCCTGGTCTTTGACGTGCTGGCCCGCCATCTGCGCCACCTGGGGCTCAAGGTGCTGTTTGTACGCAACTTCACCGATGTGGACGACAAAATTATCAACCGTGCCCAAAAAGAACAGCGCGACTGGCGCGAAGTGGCCCAGACCTATATTGACGCCTTTCACGAAGATATGGACCGCCTGGGCGTGCAGCGCGCCGATGCGGAACCCCGCGCCACGGACTACATCCCCCAGATCGTCGAACTCTGCGGCAAACTGGTGCAAGAGGGCGCGGCCTATGCCACGCCTTCGGGCGACGTCTACTTCCGGGTGCGGGCCTACCCCGCCTATGGCAGACTCTCCGGCCGCAGTCTGGATGAGCTGCTCTCCGGCGCACGGGTGACCCCCGGCGAAGAAAAAGAAGATCCTCTGGACTTTGCCGTGTGGAAGGCCGCCAAGCCCGGCGAACCTTCCTGGGAAAGCCCCTGGGGCAGGGGTCGGCCCGGCTGGCATGTGGAATGTTCGGCCATGAGCGCCCCCTACCTGCCCTTGGACATCCACGGCGGCGGCCAGGATCTGGTCTTTCCCCACCACGAAAACGAAATTGCCCAGTCCGAGGCAGCCTGCCACTGCGAACTGGCTCGCTACTGGGTGCACAACGGCTTTGTGCAGATCAACGCCGAAAAAATGTCCAAATCCCTGGGCAACTTCAAAACCATTCGGGATATTCTGGAAAGCTATCTGCCGGAAACCCTGCGCTTTTTCCTCCTGGGCAAGCACTACCGCAGCCCCGTGGACTTCAGCGCCGAAGGCATGGACGAGGCCGAAAGGGCCCAGCACCGCGTCTACAGTGCACTGCTGGCGGCCCGCCGCGCCCTGACCCGCGCCAAATGGAAAAAAACGCCCCTGCCCCCGGCTCTGCTGGAGGAATGGCGGCCCCTGGCCGCTACCTTTGAGGCCGCCCTCAACGATGACCTCAACACGGCGCAGGCCCTGGGTCAGATCTTTTCCCAGGTCCGGATCATCAACCGTCTGCTGGAAGACTCCGGGCTGCGCGCCGGCGAGGAAGCCCGCGCCCTGCTGCAGGAATTTCTGGGCAACGCCCGTGACTGGGACGCTCAACTGGGCCTGTTTGGCCAGGAACCGGAAACCTTTCTCCACGACCTGCGCACCCTGCGCGCCCGTCGGCGCGGCATTGACCTGGCACAAGTGGAGGCCCTGTTGGAAGAGCGCCGTGCGGCCCGCGCCGCCAAAGACTTTGATCGCTCGGACGCCCTGCGCCAAAACCTGCAGGAGCTGGGCGTGAGCGTGCGCGACACCCCTGAAGGCCAGGTCTGGGATCTGGAATAGCGCGCTTGACGTCCGGCAGAATGGGGCGTTTGGGGGACACATCCCTGAGAGTTTCCCTTCCTTTGGGAGACCGCCCCGCGGTGGGCTGCAACACGTGTACGCCGCTGCAAGGGGCCGCGCTTCAGGAAGCGGGACGCAGGCGCAATGCCCGACGGCAGGGTACAGGCCGACCGCTGGGCCGACTGCCCGGCCGCAGGTCGTGCCGGTCTCGAACGGTTCCCGAAAAATAACGCCGTTGCGGCGGTCCCGTGGGGACGGGTCTTGCTTTGGTGAATGCCCGCCCCTGCGGCGGCCTCCCCGGCATGGAGGTATCGCCCGTGTTCCAGCATGAGGCCTTGCGCCGTCGTACCGCGCTGCTGATTCTGCTGGCCTTTGCGCTGACCTTGTGCACGCCCGGGCCCGCCGCAGCCTTCTTTTTCGGCGGCGTGGGCATCAAGGACGAAAAGGAGATGGGCCGCAAATTCGACACCATGCTGCGCGCCAGTCTGGCTGTGGTGGACGACCCGGAGGTGAGCCTCTACGTCAACAAGGTGGTGACCAGGCTGACGGCCCCCATGCCGCCCCAGCCCTACACCTTCAAAGCAACGGTCATCCTGCACAACTCGCTTAACGCTTTTGCCGTGCCCGGCGGCTACGTCTACGTCTTTACCGGCCTGCTCATGAATCTGGACAGCGAGGAACAGCTGGCCGGAGTGCTGGCCCACGAACTGGCCCACGTGACCCAGCGGCATGTGGCCTCCCGTCTGGAGCGCGCCCAGTTCCTCACTCTGGGCAGCCTGCTGCTGGCCGTAGCGGGCATAGCTGTGGGCGGTCAGGGCGGCGGGGCGCTGGCCGTGGGAGCCATGGGCGCGGGGCAGTCCGCCATGCTCAACTACAGCCGTATGGACGAAAACGAAGCCGACCACATTGGCTTGCAGTACCTGGTGGCCGCGGGCTACCCGCCCACGGGCATGGTGGGCGGTTTCAAAATCCTGCGCCAGAAAAGCTGGATGAGCGGCACCAACGTGCCCGCCTACCTTTCCACCCACCCGGCCATCGGCGACCGCATCAACGGCTTGCAGGCCCGCATCCAGACCATGCCCAAGGCCGTGCTGGACAGAAAGCAGGACAACCGCCAGTTTCTACGGGTCAAAACCCTGCTCTGGGGGCGTTACGGCGACCCGCAGGCCGCCCTGCAGCGCTTTGCGGGCAAGGACGCCCTTTCGCGCATGGGCGCGGGCATGGTGCTGGCCCGGCAAAACCGGGTCAATGAGGCCAGCGCGGCCTTTGACCAGGCCCTGGCCGCCGCCCCCAACGACCCCTTGGTGCTGCGCGAGGCTGGAGCCTTTCACTACCGCAAAGGCGACATGGACCTGGCCGGAGACCTGCTGCGCAAGGCTCTGCGCCAGGATCCGCGCGACTATATGGCCGCCTTTTTCTACGCCCGCATGCTGGACGAAACGGGCCGCGCCCGCGAGGCCGCGCCCTACTACCGGGACGTGCTGCGCGCCGTGCCCGACGACCCAGAAGTACACGAGGCCTTCAGTCGTTCTCTGGGCAAAACGGGCGATACGGCCAATGCTTATATCCACCTGGCCTACAGCGCCATCTATGCCCACAACCGCAAAATGGCCGAACGCTACATGGCGCAGGCCCGCGCACGGGCCGGCAAGGGCGGCGATGCCCGAGCCCTGCAGCGCCTGGAAAATGTCTACAAAGAACGCAAGGAGCTATGGGAATCAAATTGATGGACACGCACGCAACTACCATTCTGGCCGTTCGGACCAACGGGCAAACGGCTCTGGCCGGGGATGGCCAGGTGACCCTGGGCCAAAATATGATCATGAAGCACGGCGCGCAGAAGGTGCGCCGCCTGGACAACGGCCGGATCCTGGCGGGCTTTGCCGGGGCCACGGCCGACGCTTTTACCCTGTTTGAACTTTTTGAAGCCAAGCTCAAGGAACTGCGCGGCCACATGGTGCGCGCCGCCGTGGAGATGACCAAGGACTGGCGCAAGGACAAATACCTGCGCAAACTGGAGGCCATGCTCCTACTGGCGGATAAAGAGCACATTTTGCTGCTCTCCGGCACGGGTGACGTCATTGAGCCGGACGACAACGTGGCGGCCATCGGCAGCGGCGGCCCTTACGCTCTGGCCGCGGCCCGCGCCCTGACCCGGCACAGCACCATGGACGCCGAAACCGTGGCCCGCGAATCCCTGCGTATAGCTTCAGAAATCTGCGTCTACACCAACGACCATATCACCATAGAGGTACTGTAACCGGCCTGTGCCGGAAAGGTGGCGTCATGAATACTCTGGTGGCCGGCTGCAAAATCAATCTCGGCCTGCGCATCACCGGGCGGCGGCCTGACGGATACCATGAGCTGGATTCGCTTTTCTGTCCGCTGCCGCGGCCCTGTGACCGCCTGCGCCTGCGCATCACGGAAGGAAGCGGCCTGCGCGTCCTTTGCGATACGCCGGGCCTGAACCCGGAGGACAATACCCTCACCAGAGCCTACGCGGCCTTTGCCGCGGCCACGGGAGCGGGGCCGGAGGCCCTGCCGGCACTGGAAATCACTCTGCGCAAGGGCATTCCCGTGGGGTCGGGCCTGGGCGGCGGCAGCAGCGATGCCGCGGCCCTTCTACGCTGGCTCAATGCCCACGCGCCGCAGCCCCTGGAGCACACGGCACTGACAAAGGCAGGCCTGCAGGTGGGAGCGGACGTGCCCTTTTTTCTGCAGCCGGGGCCGCAGCTCAAAGCCTGCCGGGTGCGCGGCGTGGGCGAGCAGCTGGAACCGGCCGGAAAACACCTGGCCGGCCTGCGCCTGGTGCTGGTCTGCCCGGCGCACAGTGTGAGCACGGCCCAGGCCTATGCGGATTTTGACGCTGCCCGCACTGACGGGACCGCGGCCGGGCCTGCGGGGCAAAATAACTTGACAAAGGCCGAAGCCGGGGCTAATGGAACGTTTCTCTCCGAGGCGCAGCCTGTGGTGGATCTGCACAACGACCTGGAGGCCGTTGTGTTTGCCCGCCACCCGCAGCTGGCGGCCATTAAGGCCCAATTGCTGCGCCTGGGCGCCTTTGCGGCGGGCATGAGCGGCAGCGGCTCGTCCATTTTGGGACTCTTTCACCTGGAAGCCCTGATGGAAGCGCGCGCCGCGGCGGCTGTGCTGCAGGAGGAGGGCTGGCGCGTCTACGCGCTTACGCTGTGAAATACTGGGATGTAGCCAAGTGGTAAGGCAACGGGTTTTGGCTCCGTCATTCGAAGGTTCGAACCCTTCCATCCCAGCCACAGCCCCACGTCCGGCGCCGGACGCGGCTTTGGGCCGCGCTGGCGGCCGTGTCCAACCGTAAATGCCCCTTGGGCGCGCAAGGCGGGACAGGTTCATGTTCAGCGATCTCAAGATCGTTACCGGGTCATCCAATCCGGATCTGGCCAAGGCCATCTGCAACCACCTGGGCTGTCAGCTGACGCCCACCTTGGCTACCACTTTCAGTGACGGCGAGTTGCGGATTGAAATCGGCGACAACGTGCGCGGCGACGACGTTTTTGTGGTGCAGCCCACCTGTCCGCCCACGGTAAACCGCAACCTGGTGCAGCTCTGCCTGATGCTGGACGCCCTCAAGCGGGCCAGCGCGGGCCGCATCACGGCCGTGATTCCCTATTACGGCTACGCCCGGCAGGACCGCAAGGTCAGCCCGCGCGCGCCTATCAGCGCCAAGATGGTGGCAGATTTCATCAGCGTTTCCGGGGCGGAACGGGTGGTCACCATTGATCTGCACGCCGGACAGATTCAGGGCTATTTCGACTGCCCGGTGGACAATCTGTTTGCCGTGCCCGTCATGCTGGACGCCCTGCGCCAGATGCACGAAGACAACGTGGTTATTGTTTCGCCCGACGCCGGCGGCGTGGAGCGCGCCCGTGCCTACGCCAAGCGGCTCAACGCGCCCCTGGCCATTGTGGACAAGCGCCGCGACAAGCCCAATCAGGCCCAGGCCATGCACGTCATCGGCGAGGTTGAGGGCCGGGTGGCCATTGTGGTGGACGACATGATCGATACCGCCGGCACGCTCTGCGCCGGGGCCGACGTGCTGCTCAAAAACGGCGCCACCAAGATTGTGGCCTGCGCCACCCACCCGGTGCTCTCCGGCCCGGCCATTGAGCGCATCAACAGCACCGGGGCTCTTTCACAGGTTTTTGTCACGGATACCATCCCCCTGGGCGACAAGCTGGAACGCTGCCCCAAACTGCAGGTTATTTCCGTGGCCGCCCTGCTGGGCAAAACCATCCACAACATCCATACCGGCTCCTCGGTAAGCGTGTTGTTTGTGTAGCCTGCGCCAGGACATTTTGTCAGTACCGAACTTTTTCCGCACGTTTCAGGCGGCGGCAAGCCAAGGAGTGGACCATGAGCATTGAAAAAACACTGTCTGTGCAGAAGCGCGAGGGTTGCGGCAAGGGCCCTGCCGGCCGTCTGCGCGCCCAGAAGCTGATTCCGGGCGTGTTCTACACCGCCAAGGGCGAAAACGTGGCCGTACAGGCCCCGGCCCTGCCCCTGGAAAAACTGTTTGAAGAAGTGGGCCGTACTACGGTCTTTAATCTGGAAATCGACGACAACGGCCAGAAAAACGTGCACCCCGTCATGTTCTGGCAGGTGCAGTCCCATCCCTACAAGAAGGCCTTCACCCATGTGGATTTCTACGGCGTGGACCTGAATAAGACCGTCACCGTGGAAGTGCCCCTGGAAATCGTGGGTGTTTCCCGCGGCGTGAAGCTGGGCGGCATTCTGGAAACCTACCGCGAAGTGATCCCCTTGCAGAGCAAGCCGCTGAACATGCCCAAAAAAATCGTGGTGGACGTGAGCGAAATGGATATCAACGACACGGTTAATGTGGCGGACCTCAAACTGCCCGAAGGCGTGGCCGCCGTGTTTGATCAGAACTTTGCCGTGGTGAGCGTGCTGGCCAAGGCCAAGGACGACGCCGCGGCCGACGAAGCCGAAGCGGAAGCCTAAACGCGCCAGGCACAGCGTAAAAACGCGCGAAAGAGCCTGGTTTTCTGGGGCTTCCGCGCGTTTTTGCGTCTGCCGATGCCACGATGCCATGCCGCCGTTTGCTGTCGACACCCACAGACTGGGACAGGGGCGCCGGGCCTGCAGCCTGGAATACTGGCCCAACCCCGGCGCAGGCGTGGTGCTGTTTTACCCCGGCACCATGCTCTCCCCATTGCAGTACCGCCCCCTGCTCCTGGCCCTGCGCCGGGCGGGGCTGGCTGTGGCTGCCCTGCATTATACGGGGCACGGGGTTAACCCGCACCGTGTGGGCTTCACCTTCAACGACCTGCTGGGCAACGCATTTACAGCTGAAGCCTGGCTGCGGGGACAGGGGCACACGGCCTTGGCCGCATGCGGCCACAGCCAGGGGGGCATCCTCTGCCTGGCGCACGCGGCGGCCAGCGCCCATTTGGCGGCCGCCTTGCCTGTGGGCGCCATATTGCCCCAGCAGTCGGAAGCCATCAGCATTACCCACTTTGCCGCCTTTGCGCAGCAACGGGAAGGCTTGGTGCGCCTGATCGCCGGGGCCGCGCGCCTGATGCCGCGTCTTCCCCTGCCCGTACAGGCCTATCTTTCCGCCAGGCGCATTACGGCTAACGCCTTTGGGGTGCGCACCAGCCGCCGCAAAGTGCGCTACAGCTATCCCCTGGCCTTTCTGGCCAGTCTGTTTCAGGCCAGGGTGCCGCCACGGCCGCGCTGCCCGGTCTGCCTGTTTGCCGCGCCGGACGACGCCCTGTTTACCCCCGCGCTGACAAACAGTGTGTTTGCCCTGCTGGAAGCGCCGACCAAAAAGCTGGTCTGGCTGCCCGGCGGTGGGCATCTGGCCGCCATGCAGCCCAAAACCTGCACCTTTCTGGCCCGGCACGCGGCGGCCTTTTGCGCCGGCCAAGGGCTGCCCCTGCGCCTGAGCGCCGGGGAAGAAATGCTGGCAGAAGCCGCATGGCCAAGGTAAAACGGGCCCGGAGGGCAGCATAGGAAGCGGCGCGCCGCCCTCGCACGAACACGCCCCGGAACGGCGTGCCCGGCGCAGGCCATCTGCCCTTTTTCCGCTGTTTTTTGCAGCGTTGCAGCAAGGATACACTCATGGACTATGAAGGACTGCTGGCGGGCCTTGGCAACCCCGGCCAACGCTACGCCGGCACCCGTCACAACTTTGGCTTTGCCCTGGCGGACGCCCTGCTGGACAAGGCCCGGCAGGATGGCCAGGCGGAGGCCCTCAACGGCGGCAAGTTTTCCTGCGAACTGTGGCGGGCGCGCCTGCCGCAACTGGGGGGCTGGTGGCTGGTGGCCAAGCCCCAGACCTTCATGAACTGCAGTGGTCAGAGCGTACAGCCTCTGCTGGCCTGGCACCGCCTGCCGCCGGAAGTGCTGGTGGTGGCCCACGATGAGCTGGACATTCCGGCGGGCCAGCTGCGCTTCAAGCGCGGCGGCGGCAATGCCGGGCACAACGGCCTCAAATCCATCACAGAACAGCTGGGCACGCCGGATTTCTATCGCCTGCGCCTGGGCATCGGTCGTCCTCCGCACCAGGGCGAAGTCACCAACTGGGTGCTGGGCCGCCCCGATGCGGCCGACGCCGCGCGCATGAGCACAGCCCTGCCCCTGGCCCTGGATGTGCTTTGCGCCTTTGCAGCCAAGGGGCTGGAGGCGGCCACGCGCCTGGCCCGCCAGGCCGGGACGTAACCTGCACAATGGCCGGAGAGACTGATGGACAACAGGTGCAACGCTGCGGCTGCATTCCGGCGCTTACCCGCGCCAATAACCTGCCTTTGCGCCTCCACGGCGGACGTCTGCTGACGCAATCGCCAGGGTATTGCGGCGTTGCCATGTCCTGCGGGAGACCGGGCGCACCATGCGCGCCGCGCCGCAAGCCCGATGCAGCTTCCCTTGCAGGTCCCTTTTACCCTCTCCTGCTGAAAGATTCGGGGTTTGGGGCTGGACTCTTCGCTGCGTTTGCGCTAGGCTCTCTGAAGAGTTGCTATCAGACTCGCCTTTTTCTCTATAACCATTCGCGACTTTCAGCCGCACATGCGCCCGAAATTCGGGCTGGGCGTGCCGTATGGTACGCACGGTGGCATCATGTTCACTTCCGACGATCTCGTGGTATACCCGGCCCAGGGTGTGGGCAAAATAGAACGCGTAGACAGCCAGGTTATCGGTGGTGTGGCCTGCGAGTTCTATATTGTACGCATTCAGGCCAACAACGTCACGCTGATGGTCCCCGTGAACAACGCCGCCCATGTGGGCCTGCGTAAGCTCACGCCGCCGGACCGCGCGCAGGAGATCCTGGACGCCCTGCGCGCCCAGACGGAAAAGACCGTTTACACCGGGCAGAACTGGAACCGCCGCTTCCGCGAATATTCCGAACGCCTCAAAAGCCCGGAGCTGGCTGTGGTGGCTGGGGTGCTGCGCGAGCTGCTGCTCATCGGCCGCGGCAAGGAGCTTTCGTTCGGCGAACGCCGCCTGCAGGAACAGGCCATGAGCTTGGTGACCGGCGAGCTGGCCCAGGTGCTGGGGCTTGACGAAGACGCCATTCGCGATGAGCTGCTGGAAATCTACGCCCCGCCGGCTCTGCCGGAGGCGGCTTCGCACTGACCGACGCCTGCCGGACGAAGTTTTTTTTCGGGCTGCGTCATATTTTTCCTTGCCATATGGCAAAAGATGGGCTAATCGCATTTTCGCACCTCTTTTCAGTTCCCTATCTTATCCGCTTACGCACTGCAGTGCCTATGCACTGTATGTGGCATACATTTCCTAAACGATCGGATTGTTATGCGCAAAAAGAAAACGTCTTCCACACTGTTGTCCGACAGCGCCCTCAGTTTGACGGATCTCAAAACCCGCAGCATGCAGGAGCTCATGGACCTGGCCGAGCAGTACGAAATTGAAAACGCCAGTTCCATGCGCAAGCAGGAACTTATCTTCGCCCTGCTTTCTACCTGTGCCTCGCAGAACGGCACCATTTACGGCGACGGCGTGCTGGAAATTCTGCCCGACGGCTTTGGCTTTTTGCGCTCGCCGCTGTGCAGTTATATGCCCGGTCCGGACGACATCTATGTTTCGCCCTCACAGATCCGCCGGTTTTCTTTGCGCAAAGGCGACATTGTTTCGGGGCAGATCCGCCCGCCCAAGGAGGGCGAACGCTACTTCGCGCTGCTCAAGGTCACGGAAATCGGCTTTGAACCCCCGGAACACGCCAAAAATCTTGTCCTTTTTGACAACCTCACCCCCATCTATCCCGACCACCAGCTCGTCATGGAAAATGGCGAGAAAAACCTTTCCAACCGCGTCATCGACCTCATGGCCCCCATTGGACGCGGTCAACGCGGGCTCATCGTGGCCCCGCCGCGCACGGGCAAGACCATTTTGCTGCAATCTCTGGCCAATGCCATCAACGCCAACAGCCCTGAAGTCTACCTCATCGTGCTGCTCATTGACGAGCGCCCGGAAGAGGTGACGGATATGGAACGCACCGTGCAGAAGGCCGAGGTCATCAGCTCCACCTTTGACGAACCGCCGCAGCGCCACGTTCAGGTCTGTGAAATGGTGCTGGAAAAGGCCAAACGCCTGGTAGAACGCAAGCGCGATGTGGTCATTCTGCTGGATTCCATCACCCGTCTGGGCCGGGCCTACAACGCAGTCACGCCCTCGTCCGGCCGCGTGCTTTCCGGCGGCCTGGACGCCAACGCCCTGCAGCGCCCCAAACGCTTTTTCGGCGCAGCCCGCAATATTGAAGAAGGCGGCAGCCTGACCATCATCGCCACCGCCCTTATCGACACGGGTTCGCGCATGGACGAAGTGATCTTTGAGGAATTCAAGGGCACGGGCAATATGGAAATCTATCTGGACCGCCACCTTTCAGAAAAGCGCGTCTTCCCGGCCATTGACATCAACCGCACGGGCACCCGCAAGGAAGACCTGCTCCTGCCCGACGACGTACTCAACCGGGTCTGGATTCTGCGCAAGATTCTGGCCCCCATGTCGCCCATCGACAGCATGGAATTTCTGCTGGACAAAATGCGCGGCACCAAGTCCAACAAGGACTTTCTCAACGCCATGGGCAAATAGCCGGGGCGCAGCTCCGGGCGACAGGGCCTTTTGCGGCGCGCTTTACCGCCGCCGCAGCACGGTTGACCTCAAAGCCCGTGCGGCTTATGGTAGCAATCCGTCAGGCTGCCTGCAGCCCAACATCCAACGGAGGCTTGCCGCATGTTCGGCATTGGCATGCAAGAATTGTTGCTCATTCTGGTGGTCGTGCTGTTGATCTTCGGCGCCAACAAACTGCCGGAAATCGGCGGCGGGCTGGGTCGGGCCATCCGCAACTTCCGCCGTGCCTCGTCGGAGCCGGACGAAATCGACATCACTCCCAAGGACAAAAAAACGTCCAGTAACAACGACGACAACACCAGCCACAAAGCCTGATCACACAGTGTTGCAAAGGATCGCCCCATGATGACCGAACAGCTTTCCGTATTTTTGGAAAACAGGGCGGGACGCCTTGCCGAAGTTACGCATGCACTGGCGGAAGCGGGGGTCAACATCCGCGCGCTTTCCCTGGCAGACACCTCGGATTTCGGCATCCTGCGCATGATTGTCTGCGACCACGAAAAAGCCCAGGCCGTGCTCAAGGCCAAGGGCTTTACTCTGGGCCGCACCAGCGTGGTGGCCGTGGAAGTGCCGGATACGCCGGGCGGCCTGGATTCCGTCCTGCAGCTGGTTTCCACCCACGGCATTAATGTGGAATACATGTACGCTTTTGTGCACCGCGCAGCTGAAAGCGCCGTCATGATCTTCCGCTTTGACAATGTGGAACAGGCCATCACCGTGCTGCAAGCCAACAACTTTACCATCTTGCCCGCCGCGCAGCTCTGCGCTCAGTAACGGCCCGGCACAGCATTTCCCGGGCAGTTAGCTCAGTTGGTGGAGCACCGCCCTTACAAGGCGGGGGCCGGGGGTTCGAGCCCCTCACTGCCCACCAAATAAATCAAGGGGTTGCGGTTAAGTCCGTGACCCCTTAATTTTTGTACAGGTCATTTTGTACAGGTTTCGGCGGGGACGGAAGGGCCTCTACGGCTGCCTTTTTCTGAGAGTCACGCACATGCTGATAGTGCTTTCACACCATGGACGGACTGCTGTGTCCCATGAGCGTGGCCACTGTCCCCACATCTACATCGGCGGCGATAGCCTCTGTTGCAAATCCATGGCGTAGGTCATATGGCCTGTGCCACGTGATGCCAGCGGTTCTTAGAGCATTTCAAGTGTTAAATGCTCTAGGCTGAACTCCGTGCCGGGGAACAACCTGTGGTGGTTTCGCACGGCCTTTGACTACGCCATCGGCTACGCCACGTTTGAGAGCCTGCGGCCGGGGTTCCTTACCCGCACCCGCAGGTGCGTGGAGCGGGAGAACAACCAGACCTTCTGGATGCGACCATTAGGGGTAAGGTCAAAGGGACTGCCCGGCGCGCCGACGCAGGGTGCAAAAAAAGCCGGGGCAACCCGGCCTTCACTTTTATTGCTGCGCTACTTTATTGCTGCGCAACGGCCTGCTTTACCGTGTCGGCAATAAAGGCGTTCAAAGACTTGCCCTCTGCCGCAGCTGCGATGCTGGCCCGGTGGTATACTTCGGGGTCAAGACGCAGAGCAAAGTTCCCCCGGCTCTGTTTTTGTGGCTCAACGCCATGCTTGGCGCACTCGTCAAGAAAGACGCGCAAGGATTCAGCACCCTCATGGCGCAGGCCGGAGAGGTCAGTTGCATAAAAATCCGCGCCACCGCTCAGGCCCACAAATTCACCGCGAAACATCTCTATCTCCGGGTCATAGGCAATAACAGCCTTATAGCCTTCAAAGTTCATTACGTTCTTCATGGTTCTACTCCGTGTGCTTCCAGCCAGCGCTTGATGCTGGCAACCGCCCCTTTGTCTGTAGTTGGCGCAGGGTGTGGGCGGTGAAAAACTTTGACCTCGCCGAACAAAAACACGCTTACCCTTGAGCCTTCTCTCTCGCTAATTTCTGCCCCAAGCGCAATAAACAGCGCTTCAATGTCTGCCCACCGGATGCCGCTGGGAACTGGCCGTGCAAAAATTTGCGTGGGGGTGGCTGCATGTTTGCCCTTCATGTAGATATGATATTGTTTAATGATATCATGTCAAGGTAATTTATCAGACGGGTTGCCCCTTGCCCCACCCTTGCCTGCCGCTCGTACGCGGTTTTTAGCTCCCGGCAGTTCCTTTCATTCACCACCGCAAACAAGCGTGGGCTTTTCCCCTTTGGCCGCACAGTCCGCCAAGCAGGCGTTAACCGACACTCTTACGCAAGACTGCGCTCCTACAGACAACTTTTATATTTTGATTATTTTTATCATGATTTATTATATATAATTTAATGACCCTTGACAGAAAATCAAAAATGGATTTAATTTTCATTTAAACCCAGCAATACTATTGCGGGAACAACCGGCATATGCAATATACTGCAGTACAATCGTTGTTAAATTATCTGTTACTAGCAGACTAAATTAGTACAATCAGGATAGAATACGTCAACTATATATTATTCAGCATCCTGCAACGGCGCCTCAACACAAAGGCGTCTTGCTGCGCGGCTGCCACAACACATGGAAGAAGGAATGGGAAACAACGCCGCTTCTGTCAAAGTTTTTTTGCGACACGCCATGGAAGGTCGCCTGCGTCTGCGCGTAACCCCGCCCTCGCAGGCGCAGAAGGTGGGAGAAGTATGCAGGTCCTTGGCTGGGGTGCAGTCTGTGCGCGTCAACCCTGCCTGCGCCGCCGTAGTGTTGACCTACCAGCCTGCGCAGACCAGTGCCGAAGCCATTTTGCAGGCCCTTGCCGCACCGCGGCAGCCGGATAGTCGGGCCCCGGCTCCGCGCGCGAGCTGCTGCGCCTGCGCTGCGCCCCAGCCTGCGGGAACAGGTGTGCGCGGACAGTTGGCGCGATTTCTTACGCTTACCGGCGTCATGGCCTATGTCTTTGTGCGTAAGGTGCTGCTGAAAACCGCCGTGGCCGAAACCGCCCTGTCCCCTCTGGGCGTCATTTCTCTGCTGGCCGCCGTGCCGGTTGTGCGCCAATCGTTGCGCCACATGCGGGAAAAGCGTTTTACACTGGAAGGCTTCCTGGCGGCTGGCTGCGCCGCGGCCACGTTTTCCGGTCAGGCCCTCACCGCCCTGGAAATCCTGTGGATCCAAAGTGGCGCAGAAACCCTMAAAGCCTGGGTTTCGGAACGCTCCCGCAAGTCCATTTCCGCCATTCTGGACCTCACCGCCAAAAACACCTTTATTCTGGCGGGAGATGTGGAAGTGGAAGTGCCCGTCACCGCCGTCAAACCGCGCGACATCGTGGTGCTGCATACGGGGGAAAAGATTTCCGTGGACGGCTGCGTGGTCTCCGGCGAAGCGCTGCTGGACGATTCGCCCATTACGGGCCGGGCGGAAGCGGCCCATGTGCATGAGGGCGACAAGGTCTTTGCGGGCGCCTACGTGCGCCAGGGCATCATTCATGTGCGCGCCCAGTGCGTAGGCGACCGGACCTACCTGGCCCGCATCATGCGCCAGGTGGAAGACTCGCTGGACACCAAAGCCCCCATAGAATCCGTGGCCGACGGCCTGGCCCGCTCCATGGTGCGCCTGGGTCTGGCCGCCACCGGCCTTACCCTGCTGATCACCGGCAGCGCATGGCGGGCTTTTACGGTCATGCTCGTCATGGCCTGCCCCTGCGCCACGGTGCTTTCGGCCCAGACGGCCGTTTCCGCTGCCATTGCCGCCGCCGCCAAAAGGGGCATTCTCATCAAGGGCGGACGCTATCTTGAAGACGTGGGCAAGGCGGACACAGTCTGCTTTGACAAAACCGGCACGCTCACCAGTAACCAGCCCCGCATTGAACGCATTCTCAATTTTTCCGCTCATGACGAAACGGAGCTGCTGCGCTGGGCCTACTCGGCGGAGATGCACAACCACCACCCTTTGGCCCTGGCCATCCGCAACGC
This sequence comes from Desulfovibrio legallii, assembly GCF_004309735.1. Taxonomy (NCBI): domain Bacteria; kingdom Pseudomonadati; phylum Thermodesulfobacteriota; class Desulfovibrionia; order Desulfovibrionales; family Desulfovibrionaceae; genus Desulfovibrio; species Desulfovibrio legallii. The sequence goes on along the minus strand of NZ_SIXC01000006.1, from coordinate 72,459 downwards.
GGCCGTGGCCCGGGAAATCGACCCAATCTCTCACGCCGTGTGCGAATTCACCCTGGGCAAAGGCGTGCGCGCTGTGATCAACGGGAACGAAATCCGGCTAGGGAACAAAAAATATTTTGCCGAAAACGGCATCAACACCGATGTACGCACCGGGGAAGTGGCCGGGCTCATTGAACGCGGGCTGACCGTCATCTTCCTGGCAAAGAATACAGAGCTCCTGGCTGCCCTGGCTTTTTCCAACGAGCTGCGGCCCGACGCCGCCGCCACAGTGGCCGCACTTACGGCCGGCGGCGTGAGCACTCTGGCGCTGGTTACCGGCGATACGGAAAAAACCGCCCGCGACCTCTGCCGCGTTCTCGGCATCGACCAGTGCTACCACTCCATTCTGCCCGAACAGAAGGGCGAAATCGTCACCCGCCTACAACGCGACGGGCACAAAGTCATTATGGTGGGCGACGGCATCAACGACGCTCTGGCCCTGGCCGAAGCCGACATCGGCATTGCCATGAGCGCCAGCGGCGCCGATGTGGCTATTGAAGCGGCAGACATAGCACTGGTGCGGGACGATCTGGCTGACATCATCTACGTGCGCCGCCTGAGTCGCCAGGCCCTCAGCATCGCCCGGCAAAACTTCTGGATAGCCACATCCACCAATCTGGGCGGGGCCCTGGCGGGGGCGCTGGGCGTGCTCTCTCCCGTGGCTGCGGGGCTCATCCATATTGTCCACACCCTGGGCGTGCTGGCCAATTCCTCACGCCCGCTGCTGCTCCACCCCGCACCTGCGGCGTCTGTGCCCGCCGCAACGACCGCCCCCACAGCAAAGGAATCAGCCAAAGCATGACTCTGCAAGAAATTCTCGCTATCCGCGCCCTGATTACAGTGGCGCACCATGTTCCAGGCCGCGTGCGCCTGCGGCTGGACCCACAGGTACGCTCCCTGCCGGCCGCCGCCGAACTGGGCAACCTGCGCGCCAATGAGCACGGTATCCTGGCCACACGCCTGAACCCCCTGGCGCGCTCTCTGGTCATTGAATACGACAGCGCAAAAATTTCTCCAGCCCTTCTGGAAGAATTTTTGGCCGGCACGGACGACGCCCGCGTTGCCGCGCTGGCCGAGCAATTCGCCAAAATTTTTGGCGTAACACCTCAATCATAGAGGAGAAATCAGAATGGAAAGCCCCACGTATCAGGAAGGCTATGCCCAAACCCCGACTACGGGCGGCCCCCAGGGCGCAGCGCGGCAGGAAACGGCAGGCCGGTCCGAACAGGCGGCCACGCCGCAGCAGGGCGAACCGCAACACCAGCCCCAGGCGGCGGATTCCATCGGCCAGGGTTTTGCAACAGCCCCCAAGGGCGCGCCACAACCTGCGGCCGAAGGCGGCTGCAGCGCGCACCCTTCCTCTGTTGCGGACGCGCCTCAGGGCGGCCCCGCGCAAGGCTATGCAGCCCCTCAGGGCTACGGCGTTCCTTACGGCAATGCTGCATCTCCGCAAGAGTTTGCCGCGCCCCAGGGCTATAGCGCACCGCAGGGATATGCCGCGCCCCAGGGCTACGGCGTTCCCCAAGGCTATGCGGCCCCTCAGGGCTATGCAGCACCTCAGGGTTCTGCGGCCCCACAAGGGCCCGCCACGCCCCACAGCCATCCTGAAGGCCCGGCAGAGCACGCGCCCTCCGAGCACAAATGCACTTGCGGCCACCACTCTGCCGCGCCCGAAGCGCCGCAAGGGGCCAACCCCGCCATGCCCTACGGCCCGCAGCCCGGTCCCAATCCCGGCATGGCCTTTGGTCCGCAGCCCGGCATGTTTCCCGGCGCACCGCAGGGCGCTCCCCAATTTGCCGGCATGCCCTATGCTCCCCAGCCCGGCTATGCTCCCGGCATGCCTTACGGGCCCAATCCCGGCATGCCCTATGGCCCACAGCCCGGTATGCCTTACGGGCCGCAATTCCAGCCGACCGGCCCCGCGCCGCAGCCCGAACACGAAGGCTGCAGCGGGCACAGCGGGCCTGCCGCCGCCCCCTTCGGCTTCCCCGGTTTCGGCGCTCCCGCCTTTGCGGCCATGGCCGGACAGTACGGCGAAGACCCACAGCATTTGCAGAACCAGTACGGGCAAATGCTGCACATGTGCACCGAACTCATGCAGGGCAAGGCCGATCCTTCAAAAATCCTTTCTTTTCTCACGGCAAGCGGCACGCACTTCTGGAAAGGCGCTCTGGTGGGCGCGTTATTGACCTTTGTGCTGACCAACAGCTCTGTCAAATCCGCCTTGGGCGAAACTTTTTCCGCCATTTTCGGCGGCGACAAGCCCGATTCCGCGGCCTGAACGGCCCGCGCCACTCCTTAACCGGAAAGGAACAACTATGTATCCCTCCTATCAGTACAATCAGCAATATCCCCTGCAGCAAAGACTGACCAACCTCCCGGTGGGGGCCATCGCCACCATGGGCATGGTGGGCGCCATGTTGGGCGGCGTCGTGACTGCAGCCCGCGATATGCGGGCTCTCAAAGCCGGAGAAAAAACCCGGGGCGAAGTCGCGGGCACGGTGGTTAAAGAAGCCGTAGGCACAGGCCTGGCCACCGCCGTGGGCACGGCCGCGGCCGGCGCATTTTTCCGCAGCGGTCCGCTGGCCTTGGCCACCATGGCCGCTGTGGGCATAGGCACAAAATATCTTTACGACGGGCTGACCAATGCTGCCTGCGAGGCAAAAGCCACCGCCCCGGCGTCAACCAAGCCCGCCGCCAAAAAAGCCTGAACAGGAAAACGTCATGTCTACATTTACGCAGTATCCCAACTATCCCTATGCGAMAGGCAGCGGGCAGTACGCACAGACCGCCCCTACCGGCTACCCCACGCCACAGGCCTACGCGCCCGTTCCACAGACCTCCTGGACACAAGGCTGGCTGGCCTTCAACGACCCCGGCTACATCAAGGGGCTGCTGCTTGGCGCGGCCGCCACCTACCTGCTGACCAACCCCAAGGTGCAGCGCGCCGTAGTCAAGGGCGCAGTGGCCCTGTGGTCCTCGGTGCAGGGCAGCGTTGAAGAGGTAAAGGAGCAGATTGAGGACATCAAGGCCGAGATGAGCATGAAAGCCGATGCCAATACCAAATAACGACGCCGTAGCTCTGCGCCGCAGACAGGCCAAGCTGGGCATGACGCTCTCGCTTGGCGCTCTGGTGGCCAGCGGCATTCTCTCACGCCTGAACGGCCCGTGGCAGCAGGGGGCCAGGGCGCTGCACGTCTGCTCCGGCGCGGCGCTCATCGGCTTTTCCTACTGGCATGTGACGCTGTACCAAAACAACGCCCACATGAAAGGACGCAAGGCATGAAGCAAGCCCGGGCTTTTCCAGAGCCGGGGGCACGGGTGGGCCACTTTCGGGTGGCCCACACCCTGCCCCGGAGAGTGCGGCTGAAGTCGCCCCTGCTGGCCGACCCCGCCTTTGACGCCGTCTACTTTCAGGCGCTGCTGGAATCGCTGGGCGGCGTGACCGAAGCGCGCGTCAACGCCGCCGGGCGCAGCCTGGTGGTCGCGTACGATGGCCAACCGGCCACATGGGAAAAAATCGCCTTCAACCTCAAACACATGCCTGAGGAGGCCTTCCCCGCGGACCACGACGCCGAGCAGACGGTGAGCGGTGCAGCGGTGACGGCCAAAGCCCTGCTCACGCTCGTTTCCCAGGCCCTGCCCCCCCCTGCCACGGCAGCCCTGGGCTGGGGCATGGCCGTCGGGGACATCATCAAAGGCATAGAAAGTCTTATTTCCCGCGGCATTACTGTGGAGACTCTTGACGCTGCGGCCATAAGCCTGGCCCTGCTGCGGGGCAACTACTTCACTGCCGGCACCATCACCACCATGCTGGCCCTGGGGCAGTATCTGGAAGGCCAGAGCGAACAACGCTCTACCGCACTTTTGAAAGGCCTGATGCGCCCCGGCGGCGACAGCGTCTGGGTAGTGCGCGACGGAGTGGAACAGCAACTGCCCGTGGAAAAAGTGCAGCTGGGGGACAAGGCCGTCTGCGGCGCGGGCGAACTCATTCCCATCGACGGCGTGGTAGCCGAGGGCGAAGCCTCCGTAAACCAGAGCTCCATTTCCGGAGAATCCGTGCCCGTACACATCCGCCCCGGCGATCCGGTCATTTCCGGTTCGATCATTGAAGAAGGACGGCTCATCATCACGGTGGAACGGGTAGGGGCAGAAACCTCCATGGCGCGCATCGGCCGCTTTATCGACCAGTCGCTGCGCGGCAAATCCAAAACTCAGACCAAGAGCGCCGCCCTGGCCGACAAGCTGGTGCCCATAACCCTGGGCCTCAGCGGCCTCATGCTGCTGGTCACCCATGACGTAAGGCGCGCCACCTCAGTACTGACCGTAGACTTTTCCTGCGCGGTCAAGCTGGCCAGTCCCGTGGCCGTGCGCTCCGGCATGTACGCTGCGGGCAAGGCCGGCGTGCTGCTTAAAGGCGCGGCGGCGCTGGACGCCTTGTACGACGTGGATACCGTCGTCTTTGACAAAACAGGCACCCTGACCACAGGCGTCATCGCCGTCACCGACATTTTGCCCCAGAAAGGTTATGACGCGGCAGAAGTGCTGGCCCTTGCCGCCGGCGCGGAAGAGCATTACGACCACCCCGTGGCCAGGGCCGTGGTGCGCGAAGCCCAAAACCGTCGCATAGCCCTGCCGCCCATCAGCCGGGTGGACTTTATCGTGGCCCACGGCGTGGCGGCCTCCATTGGCGGCAAACATGTGCTGGTGGGCAGCCACCATTTTGTGGCCGAGGACGAAGGCGTGGCCTGCGCCCAAGTGGAAGCGGCCGCCGCCAAACTGCGCCGACAGGGCAAATCCTTGCTCTATGTGGCCAGGGAGGGCCTGCTGGTGGGGCTCATAGCCCTGCGCGACGAAGCGCGTCCAGAGGCCGCAGCGGCGCTCACGGCGCTTAAGGCTTCGGGCGTCAGCCGCATTGTGGTGCTCACGGGCGACCATAAGGATACGGGGCTGGCCCTGCGCCGCCAGTTGCCCCAAATCGACGAGCTGCACAGCGAGCTGAAGCCCGAAGACAAAGCCGCGGTCATTGCCCGGCTGAAGCAAGAGGGGCGCGTCCTGGCCTTTGTGGGCGACGGCGTAAACGACGCCCCCGCGCTGGTCACCGCCCATGTGGGCGTATGCATGCCCAAGGGGGCGGACCTGGCCCGCGAGGCGGCGCAGGTGCTGTTGTTGCAGGAAGACCTGCACACGCTGGTCGTGGCGCGCGAGGCGGCTGTCCGCACCATCAGAATCATCCGGCAGACTTTCGGGGCCACCATTGGCTGCAACTCGCTGATCATGCTCATGGCCACCGCCGGCATGCCGCCCGTGGTCACCGCGCTCTTGCACAACGCCTCGACCATCGGCATTCTGGGCTATGCGGCCATGGCAGCCTCCCGCCCCCTGGACATCAAAGAATCCGCCAAAGAAGCCGTCGCTGTTCCCAGTAAGGAGAAACTATGCTGACAACGCTTGCCGCCGCTCCTGTGGGCATGCCGCTGGTTATTGAGCGCATTGTGGGGCCAGAGTTTGCGGCCCGCCTGCAGCGCCTGGGCCTTTATGAAGGCGTGTCTCTGACGCGCCTGGACGACAGTGTGGCCGTGGGCCCCGCAAAAATTCGCGGCCCGCACGGGGAAGTGACCCTGGGCGGCGGCATGGCGGCACGGGTCGTCATCCACCTGGACAACGACCGCCGCCAGCCTCTGCTGGAGTGCAGCCCTGGCGACAGCGGCCATGTGGAGGGCATTACCGGTCACCGTGGAGTTGAAGAAACCCTGGCTACCCTGGGCATCAAGGAGGATGACCGCATCACCTTTTTGCGGCGGCTGCCCCCCATGCTGTACAAGACCGTGGTGGATGACACGACCACCATTCAGATCAACGAGGGCCTGGCTGCAAAAATCTTTGGCGATACGCCCTTGGGCCCGGCCCAGTTCTGCTCTGTGGGCGTGGGCGAGGAGTTTACCGTGCGCAAGATTCTGGGGGGCGCGCACGCCGGCGAGAGCCTGGAGCTTTCGGGCGTTCGTGTGGGCAGCAGGCTGAACCTGGTGCAGGTCTCCGCTGCGCAGGTCATGAGCTTTGCGCACCACACGCCTGTGGTCTGTTCCACGCGGGACGGGCTGCGCCTGTACTTTCACGCCAAGGACGCCGAGGGCATCCACGTTTCCGCGTGAAGCCCCTGCAACGGCCTCCAGCGAGGAAGCCGATCCCCTTGCGGCATGCCCGGTCCAATAACCGGGGGCTTACCCCACGGCCGCCACGGAATCTTCATGCGGCCTTTGTCGCAACACTGCCAGGCAGACGGCACAGACTGCTGCTGCGTCCGCTAACGCTCCGGATTTTTGCAAACGCCGCCAAGCCCAGGCCGCGCTTTCCTTCCGCATGCTACCGTACAGGTCTGACGCCCCAAACGCCATCCCGTTTAAGGCATTTCAACGGTGCAGTGCCCCAGGCTGCCGCCTGCCCAAACCACGGCGGCACCTGTTCGCCGGGAGCGCATTGACAGATTACAATCCTTGTTCAATACTGGATAAATAATCGCCCCTTAAAAAACGGTTTCATTCCATTATAGGTATGTGGTCGTTATCTCGGTGAATGAATCCCCATAGCACTACGAGTGCAAAAAATAGGCTTTTGGCCATAGCCTTCATCTATCTTGCGCAGTTGAAGGCTGAGCGGCCATAAGCAGGTTTATCGCATCGCCAATTGTGCCTTTGAGATAGTTGCGGGCTAGACGGAAGTCAGCTTTCAAGTGTCCGATGGAGGTCGCGGCGGGCAGAACCCTCTGCCCATGCGTTTTCTACGCAACTGCCGTCTGTGCCAATGGCAGGTTGCCCTTGCGCCGTCGCGCAAAAAAATATGGATTGACAGCAGGTTCGACCTGTTTTCCCAAAGCAAAGGCGCGCGGATCGCGTCGTTGCCGCTTGGCCTGCAGAAACGTCACACTCTCCACCCTGTCACACCAATCGAAAGTTCTATGCACGACAACTGCCCTCCTTCCTGTAAAAAATGGAGATAACATACCAAGGAAGGAGAAAAAAAGGAAGAGGCCGCAGCCAGTAACGCCGCGGCAGCAATGCAAAAAAGCTAAGATGTGGGGTTTGGGAAGGAAACTGTTGTTCTGCCTCAGCCCTGCGACCTTAAAATTTACGGGCGAAGACAGCAGCGTTCAACCGCCCCTTCCGCGCATACAGCTTCCCGCCTACCCCAGCACTTCTTCGGCCAGCCAGCGACGGAAGAAGGCCAGGCCTGCGGTGCGGACGGCCGCGCCCAGGCTTTGGGCGTCCCCCCGGATGGTACGGGGGTCCAGCCCGGCGGCGGCCAGTTCGCAGCAATGGCCGATGAGCCATGTTTCCATCATGGCCGGGTCCATTTCCGCATGAAACTGTAGGGCCAGTTGCCCCTTCCCGGGCCGGAAGGCCTGGTGCGGCGTGAGCCGACTGGAGGCCAGCAGGGCGCTGCCCCGGGGCAGGTCAAAAGTATCGCCGTGCCAGTGCAGCACCGGCGCGCCCGCCAGTTCAGCCAGGGGCCCGCTCATGCCCGCCGGGGTCAGGTCCACGCCGCCCCAGCCTATTTCTTTGGCCGGGCCGGGGTACACGGCCGCGCCCAGGGCTGCGGCCATAAGCTGCGCGCCCAGGCAGACGCCCAGCAGGGGGCGGCCCGAAGCCAGACGCGCCTCCACCAAGGCCTGTTCTGCGCCCAGGAAGGGGTAGCGGTCCTTTTCATTCACGCCTATGGGACCGCCCAGCACCACGGCCAGGTCCGCCTCGTGCCAGATTTCCGGGCCAAGGGGCATCACCCCGGCCTGCACATAGCTTATGGCGTAGCCCGCCTGTTCCAGCGGGGCCACAAAAGCGCCCAGAGATTCAAAAGCCACATGCTGCACCGCCACACACCGCTTCATAAGCGTCTCCACAGAAGATGAAAGGGTTGGGGAGCCAGCAACAAAAAGCCGCTCCGCGCTGTCACGGGGGGGAAGGAGGAACGGGCCAGCGCGCAAGCGCCGACGCCGTTATTTTTTTATAAACCGGACGCCCCACAAGCGCAATGTCCGACGTATGCCTGTTTTTTCTATTGCTACCTTTTTATTTTTTGTGTTATCAAGCAAGCAACGTTTGCGGCTGCGCAACCCGGGATGCCTGCCGTCACCTTCAACCTCAGGATGCCCCCATGTGGAAAAACTGTTGTGCCGCGCTCGCCCTGCTGCTCTGCATGAGCGCCCAGGCCGAGGCCCATTTTGGCATGGTCATTCCCTCGACGCCCACGGTTTCCGCCAAAAAAGACGCTGATCTCAAACTGGATATCGCCTTTGCCCATCCTATGGAGCTGCAGGGCATGGATATGGCCGTGCCCAAAGCCTTTACCGTCACGCACGACGGCAAGACCGAAGACCTCAAGGCCACCCTCAAGCCCGCCGCCATCATGGGCCACAAGGCCTGGCAGGCCGCCTACAAAATCGCCCGCCCCGGCGTGTACCAGTTTGCCGTGGAGCCCGCCCCCTACTTTGAGCCGGCGGAAGACACCTATATCGTTCACTACACCAAGACCGTGGTGGCCGCCTTCGGCGAAGAGGAAGGCTGGGCCGAACCCTTGGGCCTCAAGACCGAAATAGTGCCCCTGACCCGCCCCTTTGCCAACTACGCGGGCAACGTTTTTCGCGGCCAAGTGCTGCTGGACGGCAAGCCTGTGCCCGGCGCGGAAGTGGAAGTGGAATACTACAACAAGGACAAGAAATACGCGGCCCCCAATGAGCTGTATGTGACCCAGGTGGTCAGGGCCGACCAGAACGGCGTGTTCGCCTACGGCGTACCCTGGGCCGGCTGGTGGGGCTTTGCCGCCCTGAATACGGCCAAGGAAACGCTGGACTACAAAGGCACGGCCAAACCCATTGAACTGGGCGCGGTGCTCTGGACCAACTTTGCCGCACCGGTCCGCAAGTAATACCTCCCCGGACAGACGGCCGACCGGCGGCGGGATATCCCCGGTCGGCCGTCTGTGCAAAAGGCGCAACCATGCACATTGCCGAAGGTGTCCTTTCCCCCGCCGTGCTGCTCACGGGCTATGCCCTTACCGCGGCGGGCACGGCCGTGGGCCTGCGGCGGCTGGACTACGACCGTCTCATGACCGTGGCCATCCTGGCGGCGGCGTTTTTTGTGGGTTCGCTTATCCATGTGCCCATTGGCCCTTCCAGCGCCCACCTCATTCTCAACGGGCTTCTGGGGGTCATCCTGGGCTGGGCGGCCATCCCCGCCATTCTGGCGGGCCTTGCCCTGCAGGCCCTGCTCTTCCAGTTCGGCGGCTTCACCGTGCTGGGCGTAAACACCGCCACCATGGGCTTTGCCGCCGTGCTTTCTTGGTACATGTTTCGCGGTCTGTGCCGGATCATGCCCTCGGCCGGAGGCCGCCGCGCAGCGGCCTTCTGCTGTGGCGCGCTGGGCGTGCTGGCGGCGGCCCTGTTCACAGCCCTGGCCCTGAGCGCCAGCGACGAAGGCTTTGCCGCCGCCGCCAGGCTGCTTTTTCTGGCTCACCTGCCCATCATGCTGGTAGAGGGGCTGATCACCATGTTCACCGTGGATTTTATCGCCAAAGTCCGGCCAGAGCTACTGCGTCTGGCTGTCTGAGGGTCTGCATACGTCTGGAGAATGCACCATGTCCCTGTTCCGTGCGCCGATTTTTTCTTTTCTTCCTGCCGTTTTTTCCGCCGCCGTGCTGTCTGGCGCGCTGTGCCTGTTGCTGCTGTTTCCGACCCCCGGTATGGCCCACAGGGTCAATGTCTTTGCCTGGACGGAAGGCGGGCAGGTGGCTGTAGAATGCGGTTTCAGCGGCGGCAGCAACGTGCGCCACGGGCTGATCACCGTTTTTGACGCCGCCACCGGCGCAAAACTGCTGGAAGGCCGCACCGACGAGCAGGGAAATTTCCGTTTTGACGCGCCGCCGCAAGGTCGGCAACACGGCCTGCGCATCCGCGTCAACGCCGGGGAGGGGCACCAGAACGAGTGGGTTCTGGACGCCGCCGAACTGGCCGCCACAGCGCAACCCACGGCATCGGAGGCGGCGGCTTCTGCCCCAAGCCCCGCCTCCGCCGTAACTGCCGCAACCCAAGCCCCCTCTGCGCCGTCGGCTGCCGATTCCGCTTCCCCCGCGCCCGTGGCCGACGGCGCTTCCGCTCCCCTTTCGCCCGAGACTGTCCGGCAGATCGTGGACACGGCCCTGGAGCAAAAGCTGGCCCCCCTGCGCCGGGACCTGGCCCAGCTGCGGGCCCAGGGCCCCCGGCTTACGGAAATAGTGGGGGGCATAGGCTGGCTGGTGGGCCTGGCCGGTCTGGGGCTTTACTTCAAAGGCCGCCGGGGGTAATGGCGGGAAGGTGTTTGACCAGCCCTTTGTCCGCCCCTCGCTCCTGCAGGGCGTAGACCCACGGGTGCGTCTGGCCTGCGCCGGACTGTTTGCCGTGTGTCTTGCGCCGCTGCAGACCCTCACGGCCTGCGCTCTGGGCCTGGCCCTGGGCTGCGTTCTTCTGGCGGCTGCCCGGCCGCCGCTCCTGCCCCTGGCGCATCGTCTGGGCGCGGTCAACATCTTCATCCTGTTTTTATGGTGTGTAACGCCCCTGACCATGCCCGGCCCGGTTCTGGCGCAGTGGGGTTTTTTCAACGTTACGGCTCCGGGCGTGCGTCTGGCCCTGTTGGTGACGGTCAAATCCAACGCCATTGTCTGCGCCTTTCTGGCGCTGGCAGCCAGCATGGACGCGCCCACGGCCGGGCACGCCCTGGAACGTCTGGGCTGTCCGCCCAAGCTGGTCTTTCTGTTCCTGTTCACGGCCCGCTATATTCATGTGCTGGCGCAGGAGTGGCACACGCTGCTGGTGGCGGCGCGGCTGCGCGGTTTTCGCCCCCGCAGCGACCTGCGCACTTACCGCACGCTGGCTTCCCTGCTGGGACTTTTGCTGGTACGCAGCTACGATCGCGCCCTGCGGGTACGGGAGGCCATGGTGCTGCGGGGCTTTACCGGGCATTTTCGCTCGATTGCGGCATTCCGGGCCCGCCCTGTGGACGCGCTTTTTGCCCTGGGGGTTCTGGCCGCCCTGACGGCCATTTTGTATATGGAACATCTGGGGAGGACGCATGCCTGAAACGCAGGAAACGACGCAGGCTATCTTCTGCCTGGAGGGCGTACATTACGCCTACGGGCAGGGAGAAGAAGCGCGGCGCGTGCTGTGCGGGGTGGACTTTGCCCTTCGGCCGGGGCAGCATGTGGGGCTGTACGGCCCCAATGGCAGCGGCAAGACGACGTTCTTTCGCTGCATCACCGGTCTGGCCCGGCCGCAACGGGGCGAAGTGCGTTTTCACGGACGCGCGCTACACAACGAAAAAGATTTTTACGTCCTGCGCTGCGCCGTGGGTTTTGTCCTGCAGCACGCCGAGGATCAGCTTTTTTTCCCCACCGTGTTGGAAGACGTGGCCTTTGGCCCGCTGAACCTGGGGCTTACGCCCGAAGCCGCCCGCGCCAGGGCTCTGGAAACGCTGGAACGCCTGGGGCTCGCGGGCTTTGAACAACGCCTGACCCACCGCCTTTCAGGCGGCGAAAAAAAACTGGTTTCCCTGGCTACAGTGCTGGCCATGAAGCCCGAAGCCCTGCTTCTGGACGAACCCACCAACGGGCTGGACAATGCAGCCCGCGAACGCATCATTCAAATCCTACAAACACTGGACACGGCGCGGATCACCATTTCGCACGACTGGGACTTTCTGGAGCGCACCTCTTCCCAATACCTTACCATTGATAACGGCCGCCTGGACACCTGCGCCCCCTCCCTGGCCCACGCCCATCTGCACGCCCACCCTCTGGGCAACCGGCCCCACGATCACGGCTAGCATTTTCCCCCAAGGCGGTTTATTGTCAACCGCAGCTCTTGTATTCGCCCAATTTTCAGACCGTCAGCCCACGGCTCCCGCCCGCGCCCATCGGCCGGCACAGGGGCCCGGGCCGGCGTTATGCGGCTGGAGGCCAACGCATGCCAGACCAGTCTTGCCCGACGCAATGCCTTATCCAGATGGATTCTCCAGACCCCATCTGGGAATGGCATGTCCCTTCCGACAGCTTGTTTCTCAGCGCCGGCGCCCTGTGCAAACTGCAACTGGAAGGCGATCCTCCCCGCAGCATGCAGGAATTTCTGACCCACTGCCCCCTGGAACGCCTGGTGCGCGTGTTGCAGGTGCTGGAAAACGTGCTCTGCGGCCTCAGCGGCCCGCACATGGAGTGCATCTTTCCCATGCATGACAAACTGGTGCGCGGTCAGTTGCTGGTCGTGGCCCGCGACAGCGCCGGCCGCGCCACCCGCGTGGTGGGCAGCACCTGCATCATGGCGGGCACGCAGGTGGATTGCCAGCGCCAGCAGATCATGGCCGCGCCGCACCCCAAGGAGGTGCTGGAATCCAACCCCCCGCACGACTCCGGGCGTCTGCTCATGGCCCTCAACGCCACCGGCGACGGCCTTTGGGACTGGGACACGCTCACCAACGAGGTTTACTACAGCCCCGCCTATCTGAATATGCTGGGCTACAGCCCCGGTGAATTCGCCCCTACGCTGGACTCCTGGAGCGAAAGAATCCACCCCGACGACCACGACGACGTGATGTTGCCGCAGTTGCGCATGGTGACTTCGCCCGACGCAGGCGACACCTTTACCTACACCTACCGCATGCGGCGCAGGGATGGCCGCTGGGCCTGGATACTCTCACGCGGGTACGTGACCCACCGCGACGCCTTTGGCCGGGCCACCCGCATCATCGGCCTGCATACAGACATCAGCGCCGCGCAGGGCGACAGAGCCAAACTGGAGGATATGGTCCGCAACGACGCCCTCACCGGCCTGCGCAGCCGCACCTTTTACGGCATGGAGGCGGACAGGCTGGAGCAGCAGGGCCTCCGGCCCGTGAGCATCATCGTCACCGACGTCAACGGCCTTAAGATAGTCAACGACTATCTGGGCCACCCCCAGGGCAACGCCCTGCTCTGCCGTGCGGCCCTTTTTTTGCGCACGAACCTCTCCCCCTCCTACTGCGTGGCCCGCATGAGCGGAGACGAGTTCGCGGTCCTCATGCCCCACTGCTCGCCGAAAGAAGCCGAAAGCATCGTGCACGATCTGCGCAAACGGCAGGAAGCCTTCAACGCCGCCACCCCCGACGAGGTGCCCACCCTGTTGTCCATCGGCTGTGCCGGCACGGACAGCCAGGACGTGAACATCCATCAGACTCTGGCCAACGCCGACCGCGCCATGTTGCGGCACAAGTTCGCCACCCGCTCGGAGATGCACCTGCGGATCAAAAAATGGATCGAAAACCATCAGGACGTGACGGTCAGTCTGGACGACAGTCGTTATAACTGATCCGACGCCAAACCCTTCTCCCGACTCCGGTCCGGAACAGCCTGGGGCGGATTGTGGCCGTCGGCCCTTGACGTGGCCTGTTCTTTGGGCCAGACTGCAGCCATGCAATCGGAAGACAATCCTCCGCCTACACCCTTGTCCCGCTTTCCGGCAGCGGCCCGCCCCCACCCAGGGGACGCCCCGGCCTCCGAGCGGGAACCCTTTGCGGCCCCCCAGGGCAACGCCCGGCTCCCCCCCCTTGCGGCGGCGGCATCCATGCCTGTGGCGGACGACGCATTTCCCCCCGTCAGCGAGCCCGAAAGCGGTCAGAAGCTGCTCCAGTTTCTGCAGCGCCGCCTGGGACTGCCCCAGTCCATGCTGCACCGCTGGGTGCGCACAGGACAAGTGCGCGTCAATGGCGCCCGCTGCAAACCTTTTACCCGCGTCAACACGGGCGACAGTGTACGCCTGCCGCCGTTTGCCCTGAAAATGGCCGCGGCCGAAGCCGCGCCCGATGCCCCCGACTGCGCTCCGGAAGGCAACCTGCCCCCTCTGTTGGGCACATCGGGCTACTGGTGGGTCTTCAACAAGCCCGCAGGGCTCCCCACCCACCCCGGCAGCGGCCATGAAGACAGCCTGGCCACGCGCCTGGCCAGACATTTTGCCGCCGCCCCCTTCCGCCCCACACCTGCGCATCGGCTGGACAAAGACACCTCCGGCGCGCTGCTGGTGGCGGCCTCCTACGAAGCCCTGGTTGAAGCCCAGGAAGCCCTGCGCAGTGGCGGGCTGGTCAAGGAATATGTGGCCTGGGTGCAAGGGCATTGGCCCCATGCGGAAACCCGCCTGCTGCGTCATTATCTGCGCAAGGAAGGTCGGCTGGGGCAGGAAAAGATGCACACGGCGGCCCCCGACGCGCACGGCGCGCGCGAAGCCCTCTGCCTGGCCCGGCCCCTGCGCATCGGGCAGGAAGAAAGCCTGGTGCAGGTACGCCTGCTTACGGGCCGCACCCATCAGATCCGGGCGCAACTGGCCGCACTGGATCACCCCGTGCTGGGCGACGGCAAATACGGTCCGGCAGCGGAACGCAGCCGCCCGCTCTTGCTGCACGCCTTGCGGCTGGTCCTGCCCGACGGCCGCGCCTTTGCCTGCCTGCCCCCCTGGACAGGGCCGCACGCTCTGACCCAGATGCCCGATCCCTTGCCGTACGGCCCGGCGGGGGCCTCCGAAGGGCCCTTTCCTCCGGACAAAAATCGTGCTATAAATCCGCCCTTGCAGTAACGCCCCCTACCCGGTCCCGCTCCGGGCGGCGGCCCCGCCCGCGGCTGCCGCGCGTGGGACGCCCCGTCCCGATCACGCGGTTCCAAGGATACATCATGGCCGACACCCTGCCCCGCATCGTTCTGGTGGGCCGCCCCAACGTGGGCAAATCCACCCTCTTCAACCGTCTCATCCGCAGCAACCGCGCCATTACCCACGACCGGCCGGGCATCACCCGCGACCGCATGGAAGGCCTGGTGCGCCGCAATGGCCTGCCCGCCTTTGGTATTGTGGACACGGGCGGCATCACCCTGGACGCCCACGCCGCCGTGGTGGAGGGCCCCGAAGGCATTCGCGGTTTTGAGCGCCACATTCTGGCCCAGACGGAGGAAGCCCTGACCACGGCGGCGGCCGTGGCCTTTGTGGTGGACGGCCGGGACGGACTGCTGCCCCTGGACGAACACCTGGCCGCGCATGTGCGGCGCAAGGGGCTGCCTACATTGTGCGTGGTCAACAAAGTGGACGGCGCGGAACGCGAGGACGAGTACCTGGCCGAATTTCATGTACTGGGTTTTCCGCTGCTTTCCGTTTCTGCTGAGCACGGGCACAATATTAACGCTCTGGCGGCGGCCCTGGCCGGCCTGCTGCCCGAAGAAGCCGCGCAAAACGCCGCGCCGCCGGAGCCCCCGACCCTGCGGCTGGCCCTGCTGGGCCGCCCCAATGCGGGCAAATCCTCTCTGGTTAATGCCCTGGCCGGGACGGAACGCATGATCGTTTCCGATGTGGCGGGCACCACCAGGGACAGCGTGGATGTGCGCCTGACCCGCGACGGCCTGGACTACGTCTTTGTGGATACAGCCGGCGTGCGCCGCCGCACCAAGATCACCGACAGTGTGGAACGCTACTCCGTCAACGCCGCCATCAAGTCCGGCAGCAAGGCCCATGTGACCCTGCTCACCCTGGACGCCACCGAGGGCGTCAGCCAGCAGGACAAGCGGCTCATGGACATGCTCAATACCCGCAAAATTCCCTTCATGGTGGTCATCAACAAGTGCGATCTGGTGCCGCGCGCCTCGCTGGAACAGCTCAAAAAAAATGTGGGTCAGGCTCTTTCCTTCTGCCCGCATGTGCCCCTGCTCACGGTTTCCGCCCTTAAGGGCCTGGGCCTGGGCAAAATCCTGCCCCTGGCCCGCAAAATCCATGAAGAATGCTCCGTGCGCATCCCCACCGGCCAGATCAACCGGGCCATGGAAGCCGTGCTCACCCGCCACCAGCCCCCGGTGGTCAAACGCGTGCGGGCCAAGTTCTTCTACCTCACCCAGGCGGAAACAGAGCCGCCCACCTTTGTCTTTTTTGTCAGCGACGCCGAACGCGTGCCCGAAAGTTACGTGCGCTACCTGGAACGCAGCCTGCGGCAGATGTTCGGCATCACCCACGCGCCCATGCGTCTGCACCTGCGCTCCAGCCACAAAAAAGGCGGCGATAAAGGCCAGCGCGGCGCAGCCAAAGCATGAGCCGCATTGACAGCACGCCAGCAATGGGGCAATAGAAAAGCCTTCATCCCGTTGCGCGCGTGCGCACACCTCTATTTCCCGTGGGAGGGGCATAATGAACAAAGCTGTGACCTGGCTTGCGACAATGGCCTTTTGCGTGGCAACCGCCGCGCCCGCCCTGGCGGCGGAGGACTCTATCAAAATCGGCGTGCAGGGCGCTCATTCCGGCGACCTGGCCTCCTACGGCGTGCCCAGCCTCAACGCGGTGAAAATCGTGGTTGACAAGGCCAACGCCAAGGGCGGCGTACTTGGGCGCAAAATTGAGGTCATCTCTCAGGACGACCAGTGCAAGCCCGAAATGGCCACCAACGCGGCCACCAAACTGATTTCCGACAAGGCCGTAGCCGTGGTCGGGCCCATCTGCTCCGGCCCCACCAAAGCCTCTTTGCCCTTGTTCCAGCAGGCCGGAATTATTGCTATTTCCCCCACAGCCACCACGCCAGGCCTGACCGAGGACGGCAAGAACCCGCTCTTTTTCCGCACCGTGGCCAACGACAACGCCCAGGCCAAGCTCACCAGCGACTTTGTCCTCAACAAGCTCAAGGCCAAATCCGTGGCCTATCTGCACGACAACGGCGATTACGGCAAGGGCTTTGCCGACAACAACCGCGCCATTCTGGAAAAAGCCGGCGTGAAGACCGTGCTGTTTGAAGCCGTGACCCCCGACGCCGTGGACTTTTCGGCCGTGGTGCGCAAACTGCGCCGCGCCAAGCCCGACATCCTGGTCTTCGGCGGCTACCAGCCCGTGGCCTCCAAGCTCATCCAGCAGATGCGCCGCGACCACCTCAAGGTGCCGCTTATCGGCCCCGACGGCGTAAAGGACGAAACCTTCCTCAAAATGACCGGCAAGGACAGCGAAGGCACCTACGCCTCCTACCCCAAGGACACCAGCGCCCTGCCCCAGTACAAGGAAGCCCGCGAGGCCCACATCAAGGCCTTCGGCAGCGAGCCCGGTTTCGGCTACTACAATGCCTACGCCGCCACCCAGTGCCTGCTGGCCGCCATTGAAAAGGCCGGCAGCACGGATACGGCCAAGCTCAAGGAAGTGCTGCGCAACAACCTCGTGGACACGCCTCTGGGCAAGATCAACTTTAACGCCCAGGGCGACGCCGCCGGCATGGGCCTTTCCATCTACCAGGTGCAGGGCGGCAAGTTTGTGGAACTCGACCACAGCATTACGCTGAACTAACCTGCGGCCGCCTTGCGGGAGGGCGAGGGGCTGCTGCGCGCCCTCCCGCATATCCGCCCCCTGCCTCCCCCGCGATCAGGCTGTCGCGGTTTGGTGGGCAAGGGGTCAGCAGACGCCCGTCATGGGCACAAGAACCGGCGTGCGGCCCGGCGGGCCGGTCCGCAACGCGCGCAGGACGGCATGGACATCCAATTTTTCATAGAGCTTTTTTTCGGCGGCCTCACCCGGGGCAGCATCTATGCCCTTATCGCTCTGGGCTATACTCTGGTCTACGGCATCATCGGGCTCATCAACTTTGCCCACGGCGAGATTTACATGCTGGGGGCCTTCACGGCCCTGCTGGTAGCCGGGGTACTGGGGGTCTACGGCTTTCCCGCGGCCGGCATTCTGGTGGTGGCGGCCCTGGCGGCCATGGTCTGGTGTGCGGCCTATGGCTACACACTGGAAAAGGTGGCTTACAAGCCCCTGCGCACCGCGCCACGCCTTTCGCCGCTTATCTCGGCCATCGGCATGTCCATCTTTTTGCAGAACTATGTGCTGCTGGCCCAGACCTCGGATTTCGTGCCTTTTCCCAACCTTCTGCCCGAAATGGATTTTCTGGAACACATCGGCTACGTCATGGGCCCCAGCGACTTTCTGATTCTGCTGGTCAGCACCATCGCCATGGTCAGCCTTTCGCTGTTCATCCGCTACACCCGCATGGGCAAGGCCATGCGCGCCACCTCGCAGAACCGTAAAATGGCTCTGCTGCTGGGCATTAACGCCGACCGCATTATTTCGCTTACCTTTATTGTGGGCTCGTCTTTGGCAGCCCTGGGCGGCGTACTCATCGCCTCACACATGGGGCAGGTCAACTTCGGCATCGGTTTTCTGGCCGGGCTCAAGGCCTTTACCGCGGCCGTGCTGGGGGGCATCGGCTCCATTCCCGGCGCCATGCTGGGGGGCCTGGTGCTGGGCCTGGCCGAGAGCTTCACTACCGGATACTTTTCGGGCAACTATGAGGACATCCTGGCCTTCGGCATCCTGATCCTCATCCTCATTTTCCGGCCCGAGGGCATTCTGGGCAAAGCCACCGTGCAGAAGGTCTAGCCATGCATCGCATCCGTAAAGCCGCCATTGCCGCAGTCTGGTTTATGCTGTTGACCCTGCCGGTGCTGGGCATCAAGCTCAACACCGTGGACCGCACCGTCAGCTGGCGTTTCGACCGCATCCTTATTCTGGGCGTGGCCATCTTCGGCCTGGCCCTGATCTGGGACTGGTGTTTCACCCGCAAGGCCCGCGGACTGCCCCTGCTCTCCCTGCCGCACACGGGCGGCCTTCCTGCCCGTCTGGCCCTGCTGCGTGAGCGGCCCCGCGTGCTGGCGGCGGCGCTGGGTGCGCTTTTGGGCGTCATGGTCATCATGCCCTGGATCAGCTCCTTCTACCAGACCAACATCATGATCTCGGCTCTGCTCTACGTGATGCTGGCCCTGGGCCTGAACATCGTGGTAGGCTTGGCCGGCCAGCTGGTGCTGGGCTATGTGGCTTTTTACGCCGTGGGGGCTTACACCTACGGCCTGCTTAACCAGTTTTTCGGCCTGGGTTTCTGGACCTGCCTGCCCGTGGGCGGGGTCATGGCCGTCCTGTTCGGCTTGGCGCTGGGCTTTCCCGTACTGCGCTTGCGCGGCGACTATCTGGCCATCGTAACCCTGGGCTTTGGCGAAATCGTGCGCCTGACCCTGCAGAACTGGACCTCCGTCACCGGCGGGCCGCGCGGCATCGGCGACATCCCCCGGCCCAGCCTGTTCGGCATAGCGATGGACATCAGCGCCAGCACTACCTATGTGTACTATCTGGTGCTGGCCGCCGTCATCGTAACCATCGTGGTCATCAGCCGGCTGAAGAACTCCCGCGTGGGGCTGGCCCTGCAGGCCCTGCGCGAGGATGAAATTGCCTGCGAGGCCATGGGCATAGACATCACCCGCGTTAAGCTCTCGGCCTTTGCCCTGGGCTCCTGCTGGGCGGGCTTTGCAGGGGTCATCTTCGCGGCCAAAACCACCTACATCAATCCCTCCAGCTTTACCTTCATGGAATCGGCCATGATCCTTTCCATGGTAGTGCTGGGCGGCATGGGCTCCATTACCGGCGTGGTCATCGCGGCCCTCATCCTCATTCTGGTGCCGGAATACCTGCGGGCCTTTTCCGAATACCGCATGTTGCTCTTCGGCCTGACCATGGTGATCATGATGCTCTTCCGTCCGCAGGGGCTCATCAGCGGCGAACGGCGGCGATACCACATCAGCGCCCCGCACGGCGAAGGCAAAGGAGAACGCTCGTGACCCCCGTGCTGGAAGTACAGGATCTGACCCAGGATTTCGGCGGCCTGCGCGCCCTCAACGAAGTTTCCCTGACGGTCGAGGAAAGGGAAATTGTGGCCCTGATCGGCCCCAACGGTGCGGGCAAGACCACATTTTTCAACTGCGTCACGGGCATCTACACCCCCACCGAGGGCAAGGTGCACCTCTATGACGCGCAAGGGCAACAGCATTTGCTCAACGGCGTAAAGCCGCACAAAATCACGATGATGGGCATGGCCCGCACGTTTCAGAATATCCGCCTGTTCGGCGAAATGACCGTGCTGGAAAATGTTATGATTGGCCGCCACTGCCGCACCAGCACGGGCGTTTGGGGCGCGCTGGTCCGCGACAGCCGCTCCCGCAGGGAAGAGCAAGCGAGCATTGACCAGAGCTATGCCCTGCTCCAACTGGTACAACTGGAAGAATTCTGGAACGAAGCCGCCCACAACCTGCCCTACGGCGCACAACGCCGCCTGGAAATCGCCCGCGCTCTGGCCACGGAACCCCGCATGCTCTTGCTGGACGAACCCGCCGCCGGCATGAACCCTCAGGAAACCAACGAACTCAAAGACCTGGTCCTCTCCATCCGTGACGCCAAAAAAATCTCCATTTTGCTCATTGAGCACGATATGAGCATGGTCATGTCTCTTTCCGACCGCATCTATGTCATGGAATACGGTTCCTGCATCGCCACGGGCACCCCGGCGGAAATCCGCGCCAACCCCCGCGTCATCAAGGCTTACCTGGGAGAAAGCGATGCTTGAGCTCAGCCATGTGGATACCTACTACGGCAATATCCAGGCCCTGCGCGATATTTCTCTCACCGTAGAGGAAGGCGACATCGCCACGCTCATCGGGGCCAACGGCGCCGGCAAATCCACCACGCTTATGACCATTTGCGGCATCAACCGGGCCCGCCAGGGCGAAATACTCTGGTACGGCAAGCCCATCCACACCCTGCCGCCGCACGAAATAGTGGCTTTGGGCATCTCGCAGGTGCCCGAAGGCCGCCTGATCTTTCCCGACCTGAGCGTGAGCGAAAATCTGGACCTGGGCGCTTTTCTGCGCAAAGACGCCGCCGCTATAAAGCAGGACCAGGACTACGTCTTCAGCCTCTTCCCCATCCTGGCCGAACGCCGCCGCCAGCTGGGCGGCACGCTTTCCGGCGGGGAACAGCAGATGCTCGCCATCAGCCGCGCCCTCATGGCCCGTCCCAAACTGCTCTTGCTGGACGAACCTTCGCTGGGCCTCGCCCCCATCATCATCCAGCAGATCTTTGACATCATCCGCAAGGTCAATGCCGACGGCACCACTGTTTTTCTGGTGGAACAAAACGCCAACCAGGCCCTGCGCATCGCCACCCGCGGCTATGTCATGGAAAACGGCCGCATCGTCATGCACGACACGGCCGCCAATCTTCTTAAAAGCGAACAGGTCCGCAAAGCCTACCTGGGCGTTTAGCCGCAAACATTTTGCGGGGCGAGGAGTTTTTTCAAAAAAACTTCCCGCCCCGCAACGCTTTCTTTCTCAAGAACGCTTTCTTTCTCAAGAATATTGTACTGTTGGTACGTTACACTATCAACGTTGGTACTGCGCCCACTCCGGCATGCAGAACAATTTCATTTTGAAATTACTCCGGCGGCTGCGTAAGCAGGCGCCCGCCAGCCGGTCTCGGCACAATATATTTGTGCTGGTAACCACCGAAGTGAACGTAGTAAAATCTTTGAGAATGTCTATTCTCAAAGGTGAAATGCTCTAAAAGGAGTAGTTCAATTCCGCAAAATAGGCTTTGGGGTGCGCACAGGCCGGGCAGACTTCGGGGGCGTGCTCGCCTTCCACCAGACAGCCGCAGTTAAGGCAGCGCCAGACTGTAGGCTTGTTACGCACGAACATGCGGCCTTCCTTGATATCATTGGCCAGGCTCAGGAAGCGCTTTTCATGGTAGGCTTCGGCCACGGCAATGTGCCGCATGACAGCGGCCACTTCGGCAAAGCCTTCCTTTTCGGCGGTGGCGGCAAAGGAGGGGTACATGGTGGTGTGCTCGTAGTTCTCGCCGCCGGCAGCCGCGCGCAGATTGGCTTCGCTGGCGCCGATGACGCCTGCGGGATACCCGGCCTGGATCTCTACCTCGCCGCCTTCAAGAAACTTGAACAGACGCTTGGCATGTTCCTTTTCCTGCAAGGCTGTTTCCTGAAAAATTTCCTGCACCAGCACATAGCCGTCTTTTTTGGCCTGACCGGCAAAAAAATCATAGCGGTTGCGGGCCTGGGATTCGCCGGCAAAGGCCGTAAGAATGTTCTTCTCGGTCTGGCTGCCTTTCAAGGATTTCATCGCTGCCTCTCTTTGCACAAAAAGTGCAGGGTTGAGGATTAGTTGCAAGAGTATACACCGCGCCAAAAAGGGGATAGCCGCCGCCATCCCCTCCAAGGTTTGAAATAAGTACGTTAGGAATGCCTGTCAAGGCATCAGCTTTGGGCCGCCGCCAGCTGGGCCTCCAGGGCAGCCAGCTGGGCCTGCAGAACATTCATCTTGCTCTCCACGGCCTGGTCCGCGCCCGCGCCGGCCTGATTGGCCAGACTGGTCAGCTGACTTTTGATGGATTCTATCTGTTTTTTGATGCTTTCCACCGTATCGCTGCTCGAAGAAGACCCGCCGGAGCCGCTTGCGGCGGCACTGCCGGCGCTGCCGGAACTTTCTTCAGACGCAGAGCTGTCCGCATCTTCGCTTTCGCTTTTTGTGGAGGTCGTGGACGTAGTGCCCGAATCGTACTTGTGGATGCTCTCCGAAAAGAGTTTGCGGGCTTCGTCGGAAATATCCACGGTGTCGCCGGAAGCCGTGTCGCCGGCTGTGCTGCTGCTTGAACTGCCCGTGCCGTTAATGCCGAAAATTTCCTCAATACTGGTGACGCCACTGCTGCCGCTGATGCTGCCAATGCTCATAAGGCTCTCCTTGTGCGTTTACCATCGCCGTCTGCCCCGCAGACAACGCCCGTCCGCCCGTATGCCCGCCGGGAAAAATTTTCGCGCCCGCGCGCGCCCTATTCCAGGCTCCGCACAAAAAGCAAAAATTATGCCGCAAGCCATATAGCTCGGCCCAAAGCCGGCAAACCGCCGCCAGTCAACCTTTACAGCCTCAGCCCCCTGTGGCAGCATGGCCCGCATGGCTGCAAAATTTGCCGCTCCCTCCCCGCCAGCGAGCGTCCCTTTTCTGCTGGCCGACGGCACCCTGCTGACCGCCACAGTGCGGACCTCGGCCCGCGCCCGGCGCACGCGCCTCTCGCTCAGCCCCGGTGGCGCGCTGACCCTGACCGTGCCGCAAGGCCTGTCCCTGCAGCTGATTGAGATGAGCCTGCCCCAATTTTTGCCTTGGCTGGAACGCGCCTGGACGAACCACCACGCCCGTACGGCGGAACCGGCCTTGCCCGCGGCCGTCAGCCTGCCGCCTCTGGACACGCGCTGCGGCGTGGTCCACGACGGCAACATGGCCGCCGGACGTGCGGCGGCCATGGCCGCAAACGCACGGCCCCTGCTGCTGCAGACCTCGGCAGGACGCGTCCTGCTGGTGGAAACGCCCGGCTTGCTGCGGCTCTATGGTGCCACAGCGGCAGAACCCTGCGCCCTGGCCCTGCAGCACTGGTGCCGTAAACAGGCTGAAGCCTTCCTGCCCACCTGCGTGGCAAACCTGGCCCGACGCGGCGGCTTCGCCCTTGAAAGAACCCGCGTGCGCGACCAGCGCAGCCGCTGGGGCAGCTGCACCAGGCAACCCGCCTCGGACGGCACGCCTGCCGCCCGCATCAGCCTCAACTGGCGCGCCCTGCTCCTGCCCACGCCCCTTTTGGAACACCTCTGCTGGCACGAACTCTGCCACCTGCGCCACATGAACCACTCCCCGGCCTACCGCGCTGAACTGGCGCGCTACTCCCCCCGCTGGCCGGAACAGGAAAAAGCCCTCAACCTGGCCTGGCGCAGCCTGCCCCGCTGGGCTCTGCACAGGGAAGGCTGACGGTTTTTGCGGGAAGGAGGAGAAGGTCGGACGGGGTGGACAGCGGTGCCGCCCAAGGCACGAAGCCGTGTGGCGCCCCCTCTGCCGTAATCAGAAAAAAACCTCACGCCTGCAAGGCTTTTGCGTCAGGGCTGCAGCTCGCGCATGGCGTTGGCCCGGCCCGCCACTACCAGCGTATCGCCCCGGTGCAGCACGGTCACCGCCGGAGGCACAAACATAAAGGAGTACTCCCCCACGGGGCGGATACCCAGCACCATGACGTTGAAGCGCTGCATGAGGTTAAGGTCAATCAGGGTCTTGCCATCCCACTGGTCCACACGCAGTTCCTGAATGGCTATGCCGCCGTATTTGGGGATAAGGTCCAGCATGCCGGGGTAGGTAAGCTGGTGGGCGGCCATGACGGCGGCTTCCATTTCCGGCACCAGGGCGCGGTTCACACGCAGGCGCTGCAAAATCTTTTTGTGCTCTTCATTGGAAGCCTTGACCCATATCTTGGGGCCGCCCAGCTCCTGCACATTGAGGGTGATGCTCAAGGACTGCTCCACGCTCTGCCCCACGCTGATGACCACCCAGTCCAGATCCTGCACATGCAGGGAGCGCAGCACGGCAATATTGGTGGCGTCCGCCTTGTAGACCGAATCCAGCGCCTCTTCGGCACGCTGCACCGGGCCTTCGGCCTGGTCTATGCCCACCACGGTATGCCCCAACGAAACCAGGGTGGTGGCCATGCGCAGCCCAAACTTACCCAGGCCGATGACGCCTATTTCCAATTTTTTTTCCGCCATGTTTTCTCTCCCGCTTTGGTCCTTCCCACTGCGCAAGGCCGGGGCGGCTACCCGATGGGCAGCTCGGTTTCCGCCACCGCATAGGCTTTGCGCGGCTGCAGACTCTGCACAGCCATGAGCAGACTGAGCAGACCCACACGCCCCGCAAACATGTTGACCATAATAATGCCTTTGCCCCACGGGCTGAGCTGGGGCGTGAGGTCCAGTGAAAGCCCCACCGTACCCAAGGCGGACACGGACTCGAACAAAATGCCCAGCAGGGAGGGCCCGCCCGGCTGCGCGCCGCCCAGAATGCCGTGTTCCGTCATGCTCAGCAAAAAGGTGGTCAGGCCGATGAGCAGAGAATAGACGAAGAACAGGGTCAGCGCCCTGGTGACGTTATCCGTAGGCACGCCCCGCCCTTCCAGCACAATCTGCCGGTCGCCGCGAAACTGCGCCGCCACATAGCCCGTGAGCACCCGAAAGGCCACCACCTTGATGCCCCCGGCGCAGGAACCGGGCCCCCCACCCACAAACATGAGGGCCATAAGCACCAGCAAAGAAGCCTCACTCAGCGTTGTGGTGTCCACCAGATTAAAGCCCGCCGTGCGCGCCGCTACGGACTGGAACAGGGCCGTGCTGGCCAGGGTCGCGCCTTMGCCCAGGTCGGCTTCATTGCCCACGCGCAGATGCTCTATGCCGTAGATGAACGCCGCGCCGAAAATCACCAGAAACAGGGTAGTCTTGAGCACCAACCGGCTGAAGCGGCTGAAACGCCGCACCGGCGCGCCCAGTCTGCCGCCCGTACACAAGCCCAGCCCCTCGCGCAGCACGCCGAAGCCGATGCCGCCCAGAAGAACGCTGCCGCAGATGATCAGGATAACCACCCAATCCTGCCGAAAGCTCATAAGATTGTTGGAATTAAGCGAAAAACCGGCGTTGCAGAAGGCCGAAACCGCGTGAAACACCGCGCTGAAGGGATAAAAGGCCACGGGGTCGTGCCAGTAAAGCAGCAGGGCCGCCACGGCTTCAATGCCCAGCACCAGGCCGAGCACCTGAAACAAAAAAGCCCGCAGACTGAAATCACCGCCCAGCAGGGCCTGACTCACGGCCTCTCGGCTGGAAAAAGGCACGGCCTTGCGCCAGAGCAGAAAAATAATGCTCGTATAGGTCATGACGCCCAGCCCCCCCAATTGCACGAGGGCCAGCAGCACAATCTTGCCCAGGGGGCTCAGCACCGCGCCCACGTCCACGGGGGAAAGCCCGGTGACGCATACGGCCGAGGTGGATAAAAAGGCGGCGTCCACCAGCGTCAGATTCTGACCTGAACGGCAGCTGGCCGGCAGGTGCAGCAGCAGCGCGCCAAGCGCGATGACCAGCAAAAAAGAATATACCGGCCAGGTGAAGGGGCTGAACAGACGGTTGCGGCGCATGCCCCCCATGTATGCCACGGCGGGCGCGATTGCAAGCCGGGGTCTTTACAAGCGGACGCAGCGGGGCTATGTTGCACTTCGAGCTAGGGGAGCCGCAAGCCGCCCGTACCGGGCCCTGCGGCTGAGAGTGGGCCAACCCAGACCCTATGAACCTGACGCAGTTCGCACTGCCGGAGGGAAGCCGCGGCCACAATGCTGTCATCCGCTGCTTGTGGCTTTTTTAGCGCCCTGCGTCGCAACCCGCGAGGCACTCATGTCCCAGCAACTCCTTTCCCAGAACGCCGCCCTGCGCGGGCTGCTCGACCGGCACCTTGCCGGTCTGTCCAGCCAGGAGCAGCTTGCCCCCGAAACCGTCACCAGCGCCCTGGAAGCGGGTGCCATGGTGCTTTTGGGCAATCCCGCCCACGGCGGCCTTGATCCCATTTTGGTGGGGCAGCCCGCCAGCGTCAAGGTCAACGCCAATATCGGCACCTCCCCCCTGTGCAACTGCCCCCACACTGAAGAGCGCAAAATCAAGGCCGCTCTGGAGGCCGGAGCCCACACGGTCATGGATCTTTCCATCGCCGGAGATCTGGACGCCCTGCGCACGGGCATGCTGGCCGCCTGCCCCCGCCCCCTGGGCACCGTGCCCCTGTATGCCGTGGGCCAGCGCATCCTGGATGCGGACAAAGACATCGCCAGCATGGACCCGGACCAGCTGTTTGACGAAATTGCCAAACAGGCGCGTCAGGGTGTGGACTTCATGACCGTGCACTGCGGTCTTTCCCGGCGCGGAGCGGAAATGGCCGTCAAGGACAAGCGTGCCCTTGGCATTGTTTCCCGCGGCGGCTCCATGCTGGCCCGCTGGATGCTGGAAAACGACCGCGAAAACCCCTTGCTGGAAGACTTTGACCGCCTGCTGGAAATCTGCCGCCCCTACAACGTCACCCTCTCTCTGGGTGACGGTCTGCGCCCCGGTGCGGGCGTGGACGCGGGCGACGCGGCCCAGTGGGAGGAAGTGATCAACCTGGGGCAGCTGGCCCGCTACGCTCTGGAGCGCGGCGTGCAGTGCATGATCGAAGGCCCCGGCCATGTACCGCTCAATCAGGTGCGCACCCAGATTCAGGGCATCAAGCGCCTTACCCACAACGCCCCGCTCTATGTGCTGGGGCCCTTGTGCTGCGACAGCGCCCCCGGCTACGACCACATTGCCGGCGCCATCGGCGGCGCTCTGGCCGTGGAGGCGGGCGTGGACTTCCTCTGCTACCTCACCCCGGCGGAACACCTGACCCTGCCCGACGAGGCCGACGTGCGCGCCGGGGTCATGGCCTCTCGCGTGGCCGCGCAGGTGGGCGAAGTGGCCCTGGGCCGTCCGCAGGCCGTGGCCCGCGAGGCCGCCATGAACCAGGCCCGTCGCGCCCTGGACTGGGACGGCATGGCCAAGGCCGCCCTGGACCCCAGCACGCTGGCCAAACGCCGGGAAGCCCACAAAGATGAAGAAGTCTGCGCCATGTGCGGCAAATTCTGCGCCGTGAAAATGCTGCAAGGCAAATAAAGGCACTCCGGCAGGACCGCCCTGACGCGCGGCCGGCCATGACGACAGGGGCCCGCATTAGCGCATTTAACACTTGAAATGCTCGCTTACGGCAGGCAAAAAAGCCTGCCTTCTCGCATTTCGTGGCAAGGATTTTCAAGAAAATCCTTGCAGAGCCGTTAGCTCATTTCATTCGCTAACGGCTCTAGCCCAACGGCAAAAGCCCCCGTTCCCGCCTTACGCGGGGCCGGGGGCTTTCTGCAGCAAAACCGCGCCGTTGACGCCGTGGGCGCAAAAAAGGCTGTTTTTGTTCAAGTGGGGCGACCAAGGGGCATTTCCACCCTTTCACCGCGCTTGCCCCGCTTCAGACCGGCTGCGGCGAAAGCCTGCACCCCAGGGCTCTCCAGCCGGAACGCGCCGACACGCAGCTCTACAGCTTGGTCACGCCCTGATTGTCGGCCCGGTTGTCCGGGGTGGGCGCGGGTGTGTCTGGCGCAGGCGCATCCTGATCAGGCGCTCCCTGCCCAGGCGTCCGGGGCGCGGCCGGGGCCTGCTGCGGCCCGGCTTCCGGTTGCGGCGCCGTCTGCGCGGCATATTCCCTGGCCGTACCTTCCAGCATGGCCTGCCCCACCACCAACCAGCGGTCGCCCTTTTTACGCAAGGCCAACCAACTGGTCATGCCCGCAGGAGTGGTCACCTTGGCCACAGCGGCGTCCTGCCCAAGCTCCGTGACCTGCGCCTTGCGCAGACTTTCCGGTACCCAGGGGCAGTCCGGGGTCGCCGCCGCACGGCACTGGGCCGCCAGTTCGCCCGTACTCACGCCACGGGTGTACTGTTTGTTGAGGCGGGCTTCCATATCAAGAACGCTGCCCAGCAGGGAATCCATGCCGCCCAGGCCCAGCATGCGGCCCATGGAATCCAGGGTGCTCAGGGCCTGATCGTTGCGGGTCATATTTTTGACCTGATTGGCGGCAAAGGTCTTCAAATCCATCTGGGCAAGAAAGGCAGTACTGTCGTTTTTGTTCAGGGCGTCGGCCTGGGCGTCCAGGACCTTCTGCGGGCCGGAGGTGGTGCAGCCCACAACGACACCCGCCAGCAACAAGGGCATGAGGGAATGGAGCAGAGCTTTCTTCATAGGGGGGTTCTCCTGCGCGCAGAAAACCGCTGGGGTGCGCGCCATAACAGTATAGCCCACGGCCCGCCCAGTACCTGGGGACATCCGGCCAGGGCGGACGAAAAGGAATGCGCCACGTCGATGACGCGGGCTGCAGTAGGCTGCAAAGCCTGCGGCCCCGGCTCAGGAACGCGGGTCGACCAGAGCGTATGCGCGCTGTTCGCGCCGCCGCACCAGACAGAAAACCAGCAGCGCGCCCACCAGTTTGCTCAGGCTCATGATGACGACGGACCAAGGCGTGGCCAGACCGATAAGCCCCAGAAACACGATGCTGTCCAGAGGCGCGCTGACCAGGCTGGAAATGAGGATGCGCTGCGAAAAAGGCCGGTTGGTAAAGGTGTACAGGGCCCAGTCGCCCAGTTCGCCCACGGCAAAGGCTGCGGCGCTGGCCACGGCCAGTTGCGGAGTGGCCATATACCAGCTCACCACGCACCCCACCAGCATGGCCCAAAGCACCTTGTGCCCCACGCGACGCTGGGCGTAATCGCGCACCACAAAGATGAAGCCCACCACCAGAGACATGGGCGGCCACATTTCGCCGTTGGGCAGCGCGATAAGCGGTGTGACGGCAAAGCCCCAGTTCACGCCCACAATAAGGGCCATATAGGTAAACAGCGTAAACATAAAGGCAGAGTAAGCGCCGCCCGCTTCGGCGTCAAGACCGCCGCTTGACCCCGGCGCGCGGATGTGGGACAGAAAGGCTGTTTTGACACTGTTTCCACAAGGCCCGCAAAGCGGGCGCAAGGCCGGCCCCGCCGGCCGGGAGAAGGCATGACGGACCAGCACCACCGTTGCGGCCGGGTCGCCCTCATGGGGCCGCCCAATGCGGGCAAATCCACCCTGCTCAACGCCCTTCTGGGGCAAAAGGTGACCATTGTCACCCCCAAACCGCAGACCACGCGCAACCAGATTGTGGGCATCCTCACGGACCCGGGTTCGCAAATCATTTTTATGGATACGCCGGGCCTCACCCAGATGCGTGGCCGCCTGAGCAAGACCATGCTCCAGGCCGTCTGGCAGAGCCTGAGCCAGGCGGACGTGATCATGCCCGTGCTGGACGCGCACCTCTATATCCGCCATCCGGAATTTCTGGAGCGCGACCTGGCCCCCGTGGCCCAGGCGCTTGCCAGCGACACGCGCCCCATGATCGTGGTGGTCAACAAGGTGGACCTGTTTGCGGACAAAAGCCGCATGCTGCCCCTGCTCACCCAGCTGCACGAAATGTGGCCCGGATCGGAAATCTTTCCTGCTTCAGCGTTGTTGCGCGACGGCCTGCCTGAACTGGCCGCCCTGGTGCGCTCCCGCCTGCCCGAAGCCCCGGCGGAATTTCCCGAAGACCAGATTTCCACGGCGCCTCTGCGCTTCATGGCGGCGGAGATCATCCGCGAAAAACTCTTCCTGCACCTGCGGCAGGAGGTGCCCTACACCGTGGCCGTGGATGTGGAGAACTGGGAAGAAGACCAGGAACGCGGGCAGACGCTTATTCAGGCCACCATCTATGTGGCCCGCCCCATGCACAAGGCCATGGTCATCGGCCGGGCCGGCGCGGGCATCAAAGAAATCGGCACCGAAGCCCGCAAGGACATTGTGGAACTGCTGGGCGGCAAGGTGCACCTGGACCTGTGGGTCAAGGTGCGCGAGCACTGGACTGAAGACGTGGCCTTTTTGCGCGACATGGGCCTCATGGCGGAATAAAGGCATGGACGACGCACTGCTGCGACGCTACCAAAACCTGCAGGAACGGCTGCAGGCCRCCTGCGACCGGGCCGGACGCCCCCGCGCCGAGGTGACTCTGGTGGCCGTATCCAAGCTGCATCCGGCAGCGGACATCGCTGCTCTGGCCCACGTTGGTCAGGTGGACTTTGGCGAGAATTACGTCCAGGAGGCTCTGCAGAAGCAGGCCGATCTGGCGGCGAACCCGGCCTGCGGGCACGTCCGCTGGCACATGATCGGCCATGTGCAGCACCGCAAGGCGGCGCAGGTGGCCGGAGCCTTTCACCTGCTGCACAGCCTAGATTCCCGCCGTCTGGCCGAAGCGCTGGAACGGCGGCTGGCGGAGCAGAACCGGCGTCAGCCCGTGCTCATTGAAGTTAATTTGGCCGCCGAGGCGCAAAAATCTGGCCTGGGGGCTGAGGATTTGCCCGCTCTGGCCGATTATGTCTGTGAAAGCTGCCCGCATCTGGACCTGCAGGGGCTCATGTGCCTGCCCCCGGTGTTTGACGCGGGCGACGCGGCCCGGCCCTATTTTGCCCGCCTGCGCGGCCTGCGCGACGCCCTGCGTACACGCTTAGGCCTGCCCCTGCCCGAACTTTCCATGGGCATGAGCGGCGACTTTGCCGGGGCCGTGGCCGAGGGGGCAACGTTAGTACGCATCGGCACGGATATTTTCGGGCCGCGTCCCGCCAAAGCCTGACAGGGCAAATGACCGGCGGGGCCAGCCCGGGGCAGACGGAAACGTTCTGGAGTACGCTATGGCGGCCAAGGAAAAGGAAGCGCCGGCCCTGCCCGAGGGGCAGGCCGAAAATCCCAAGAAGCGTTCGCGCCTCAAGCGCATCATCATTATTGCGGCCATTCTGCTCATGACCCTGAGCGGGGCCGGCCTGGGCGCATACTGGTGGCTCTACCTGCGCACGCCCGCAGCGGGCGAGGCCGCGCCGGAAGACCCGGCCGCCACGGCCCCGGCCAGCGCCCAGAACAAGGCGCAGCCCAACGCGTCGGCCGGCCACGGCGCAACGCCCGCAGGCCAAGCAGGCCAGGCTGGTCAAGGCAACGGCCAGGGCGGCCCTGAAGGCGCGCGCATAGAACGGCAGAGCGACCTGCCCCGCAGCGCCGGGCTGGTGCTGCCCCTGCCGGCCATTACCGTCAATCTGGCCGACCCCGCCGGACGGCGCTACCTCAAGCTGGGCATGGAAGTGGAGGTCAACGCCGACGTCTCCAAAGAGCTGCAGGGCAACAGCGCACGGGTGCGCGACGCCGTGATCATGCTTCTGGCGGGCAAGACGTACGCGGACGTGGCCTCGCCGGAGGGCAAGGTGCTGCTCAAGGCCGAGGTGGCGGCGCGGCTGAACCAGATTTTGGGCGCGCAGCGGGTTATCCGCGTATACTTTACCGATTTTGTTGTGGAATAACGCCGGAGCACAACTCCGGCCGCAGCGTTTGTCCGGCTTTTCAACCCGGATGGACGGCGTGAGGTAGACACATGGCGCAGGACGATCAGGAAGCTCTGGCCGCCCAATGGGCGGCGGAACTGGAAAAGGAAGCGCAGGGCGGCGATGCGGCCCCGGCGGCCACACAGCCTGCAGCCGCACAGCCTGTCGGCGGACCAGGCGCGGCCGGGCAAACTGCGGCTGCGCCGACGGGCGACGCCAAGCAGGACGAAGAGGCCCTGGCCGCCCAGTGGGCTGAAGCCCTGGCCAAGGATGAAGAGGGCAAGGAATCCGCCCCCAAGGACAACGCCGGTCTGGCCGGGCACGCCACGGACGCCCATTTTCAGGACATGACGGAAATGGCCCGCCAACCCGGCGACAATAAGCTCAAACGCGAGCTGGACTTTATTCTGGACATTCCCCTGGACGTTTCAGCGGAACTGGGGCGCACCCGCCTGCTCATCAATGAGCTGCTGCAGCTGGGGCAGGGCTCGGTGGTGGAGCTCAACAAACTGGCGGGCGAACCGCTGGAAGTCTACGTCAACGGCAAGCTGGTAGCGCGCGGCGAGGCCGTGGTCATTAACGAGAAATTCGGCGTGCGCCTGACGGACATCATCAGCCCCATTGAGAGGGTCAAACAGCTTGGCTAGCCCTGCGCCCCTGCTTCTGGCCGCTGTGGGCCTTGCCGACGCCGGGGGCCAGGCCGCCGCGGGTTCGGGCGCGGCTGCAGGGCAGGCCGCTGGCCCAGCGGCGGGGCAGGCCGCAGGTCAGGCCGCAATGCTGGGGCAAAGCGCCTTTACCTGGGGCGGCTACGCCCAAGCCATAGGCATACTCTTTTTGCTGCTGGGCGTGCTCTGGCTGGCCGTCTGGCTGGCCCGGCGCTTTGGCAAGTTCAATTTTCTGCCGCGTCCGGGCGCGCTGCCGCGCGGCGCGCTGGTCATGGAGGCCCAACTGCCTTTGGGACCGCGCAAGGGGCTTATGGTGGTACGCTTCTTGAATAAAAGGTTGCTGCTGGGCGTTACCGACCAGCGGATTACCCTTTTGAGCGAGGAAGAGGCGCACCATGAGCCACCGGAAAACCCTTTTCAACAGGTTATGGATAAAGCCCGTCGCGACGTTGACGGCGGCTAGTCTGCCCCTGCTGTTCCTGCCCGCCCTGGCCTTGGCCGCGCAGGATATTTCTTTGCCCGCGCTGCAGCTGACCCTTTCGGGCGGGGCCCAATCTCCTGAAAAAGTCTCGGTCCTGCTGGAAATTCTCTTCCTGCTCACCGTGCTTTCCGTGGCCCCGGCCATCATGCTCACGGTCACGAGCTTCACCCGCATCATCATTGTCTTCAGCTTTCTGCGTCAGGCCATGGGCGTGCAGCAGCTGCCGCCCACCCAGATTCTGGCCAGCCTTGCCATTTTTATGACAGTGGTCATCATGTTCCCCGTGGGCAAGGAAATCAACGACCAGGCCCTGCAGCCCTACCTCAACGAACAAATCGACTACAAGGTGGCCCTGGACCGCGCCCAGGCTCCCTTACGCACCTTCATGTTCAAGCATACCCGCGAGAAAGACCTTTCAGTCTTCTACGCCATCAGCAACATGGAAGCGCCGCGCAATAAGGAAGAAGTCCCCACCATGCTGTTGGCCGCCGCCTACGTCATCAGCGAACTGAAAACCGCCTTCACCATCGGCTTTCTCATCTACATTCCCTTTCTGGTGCTGGACATGGTCATCTCCAGCGTGCTGCTGGCCATGGGCATGATGATGCTGCCGCCCATGATGGTTTCCATGCCCTTCAAGCTGCTGCTCTTTGTCATGGTGGACGGCTGGAATCTGCTGGTGGGCTCCCTGGTCAACAGCTTTCTGTTATAATCCGCAACGCGCGCCGCCCGGCGCGGGGAGATCTCGCCCATGACCCCCGATTTCGTCATCGGCTTCGGCCGCCAAGCCATTGAACTCTGCCTTATGATGGCCCTGCCCATGCTGGCCGTGGGCCTGGGCGTGGGCGTGGTGGTCAGCGTCATTCAGGCCGCTACCCAGATTCAGGAAATGACCCTGACCTTCATCCCCAAAATCGTCTGCATGTTTCTGGCCCTGCTCCTGGCCCTGCCCTGGCTCATGGAACGCATGATTACATTCACCAGGGATGTTATCATTAATATTCCCATATATATACGCTAAAAATATACCGTCTTTGCCGCCCGTCCCTCACCAGGGCTGCGGGCACTCCTTGCGGCGCGGCGCGGCCTGGCTTACTATGTCCGCAGGCGTTTCTTCCGGACTTTTCAGGAAAGAAAATGCCCCACGGAGATACCCATGCAACGCCAGGTCCGCTGCCCGCACTGCGGCAAAGCCTATGCCGCCTACCGCAACCCCACGCCCACCACGGATGTGATCATCTACACGCCGGAGCGCGGCGTAGTCGTCATCCGCCGGGCCAATCCGCCCCTGGGCTACGCCCTGCCAGGCGGCTTTATCGAAGAGGGCGAATCCGCCGAAGCCGCCGCCCTGCGCGAAGCGCAGGAAGAAACCGGCCTTGTGGTGGAGCTTACCGGCCTGCTGGGCGTCTATTCCCGGCCCGATCGCGACCCCCGACAGCACACCCTCAGCGTGGTCTTTACGGGCCGCCCCCTCCACCCCGAAGCCCTCCGCGCCGGCGACGACGCGGCCCAGGCCGCCTTCTATCCTCTTGAGGCCCTGCCCACGCCCCTGGCCTTTGACCATGCGGATATCCTGACGGACTTTTGCCTGGTGCTCGCCGGAAAACGCACCCTGGCCGGGCTGCAGCCCCCTGTGCCTCTGAACGCCGCGCCCGGCGGGGAGGCCTGATGGCCGGCTGGCGCAATCTGCGGGAATGCCTCACGGATCTGGAGGCCCACGGTCAGCTGGTGCGCGTGGACGCGCCCGTGGACCCCTATCTGGAACTGGCCGCCATTCAGCGCCGGGCCTTCCGGGCCAAGGCCCCGGCCCTGCTCTTTACCCGCGTGAACGGCACGTCCTTTCCCGTACTCACCAATCTGTTCGGCACGCGGGAACGCCTCTACCACATTTTTCGCCACAGCCTGCCTGCGGCGCGCGCCGTGCTGCGGGCCGCCGCCGACCCCGCCGCCGTGGCCCGCCGTCCATGGAAATTCCTTACGGCCCTGCCGGGGCTGCCGCGCCTTTTGCCGCACGTGCAGCGGGCCGGCGCACAGCGGGCCAAAGCCGCGCCCGTGCTGGAATGCCGCTGCACACTGCGCGACCTGCCACAAATCACGGCCTGGCCCGGCGATGGCGGCCCCTTCATCACCCTGCCCCTGGTCTACAGCGAAGACCCGGACCGCCCCGGCCCCGACGCCGCCAACCTGGGCATGTACCGCGTGCAGATGGCGGGCAATGCCTATGCGCCGGACGAAGTGGGCCTGCACTACCAGATCCACCGGGGCTTGGGCGTGCACCATGCCCACGCCCTGGCGCAAGGCCGCGCCCTGCCCGTGCACGTCTATGTGGGCGGTCCCCCCGGCCTCACCGTGGCGGCGGTCATGCCCCTGCCGGAAGGGCTTTCGGAGCTGCGCTTTGCCGGCCTGCTGGACGGACGACGCTGCGCCCTTGCGCGCATGCCGGACCTGCCCCTGCCCGTGCTTGCCCAGGCGGATTTCTGCCTCAGCGGGCACATCCTGCCCGACCTCAAACCTGAAGGGCCCTTCGGCGACCATGTGGGCTACTACAGCCTGACCCACGACTTTCCCGTACTGCGGGTAGAGGCCGTATACCACCGCAAGGACGCGGTCTGGCCCTGCACGGCCGTGGGCCGCCCGCCGCAGGAGGATACGGTCTTCGGCGATTTTATCCACGAGCTCACCGGACCGCTGGTGCCGCGCGTGTTCCACGGGGTACGCGAGGTGCACGCCGTGGACGCCGCCGGGGTGCATCCCCTTTTGCTGGCCCTGGGCAGTGAGCGCTATACGCCGTATGAAGCAATCCGTCGCCCACGCGAACTGCTCACCGCCGCTCTGCACTTACTGGGGACCACCCAGACCGCCCTGGCCAAGTACGTGCTCCTGGCCGCGCACGAAGACGCCCCCGGCCTTTCGGCCCGCGACGTGCCGGCTTTTTTGCGTCATGTGCTGGAGCGCACAGACTTTGCCCGCGACCTGCACTACATCACCCGCAGCACAGGCGACACCTTGGACTACACGGGCGTGGACCTGCACGAGGGCTCCAAACTCATCTGGGCGGCGGCCGGTCCGGCCCGGCGGCGGCTGGGCACGGAGCTGAGCGGCCCGGCGGCGGACCTGCCCGCCCTGCCCGCGGGCTTCGGCCCCGTGCGTATGGCCGGGCCCGGCATGCTGGCGCTGGGCGGCCCGCGCCATACGCTGGAACGCAACTGCCCGGACCCGTGCATGGAGGCCCTGACGCGCGCGCTGGAGGCCTGGCCCGGGCGCGAGGCCTTTCCGCTGCTGGTGGTGGCGGACGACGCGGACTTCTGCGCCGCCCACCTGGACAATTTTTTGTGGGTGACCTTCACCCGCTCAGACCCGGCCACAGACGTGTATGGCGTCAAAGCCGCCATACAGGCCAAGCACTGGTCCTGTGAAGCGCCCCTCCTGGTGGACGCCCGCCAAAAGCCCTTCCACGCCCCCCCCCTGGAAGAGGATCCGGCCGTTGTCCGCAGGGTGGAAGCCCTGGCCGCCCCCGGCGGCCCCTTGCACAACCTTCTTTAATATGGGGGAATCTGCGCCATGAAAATCGCTCTTTTACAGTGCAACAGCGTCACCGGCGACGTGGCCGGCAACACGGAACGCATCCTTGAAGCCGCCCGCCAGGCGGCCACCGCCGGGGCCGAGCTCTGCGTCACGCCGGAACTGGCCCTCTGCGGCGTGGCTCCGGGGCACTACCTCTGCGCCGAAGATTTTGCGGGCGGTTGTCGGCGGGCTCTGGACCGCCTGGCCGCAGCCCTGGCCCAGGGGCCGGCCCTGCTGGTGGGCGCGCCCGTGCCCAGCGTGTACGCCTCCGGTCTCTTGTCCAACGCGGCCGTGCTGGTGCACAAGGGCGGCTGGCAGGTGGTTTCGCGCAAGGTCTACCAAAACCAGGGGCAAAACCAGGGGCAGGCCCCCGGCGCGGCGCAATACCAGGACGAGGACGCCCGCTATTTCGACCGGGGCATTTCCTGCGGCATCGTGACCCTGGGCGGCTGGCGGCTGGGCGTGGTGCTTTGCGAAGACGCCCTCAGCGAAGAAAACGCCTTCTGGAAAACCCGCTACGCCAGTGGGCACAATCCGCTGATGGAGCTGGTGCAGCGGGGTGTGGACGCCATCGTTCACATGGCGGCCTCAACCTTCTGCGTGGGCGCGCAGGAAGCGGGCGAACACATGCTCTCCCATGTGGCGGCCCGGCACCATGTACACTTGTTTTCCGTCAACCTGGTGGGCGGCAACGACAGCCGGGTTTACAACGGCCAAAGCCTGGGGTTTGACCCCACAGGCCAACTGCTGGCGCGGGGCAAAGCCTTTGCCGAAGACGTGCTGGTGGTGGACACCGCGTCCAACCAGAACGGCGGCAAAACGCCCGAACCCCTCTGCGCCTGCGAGGAAGAAGCCTGCTGGCGCGCTCTGGTGCTGGGCACCGGCGACTTTGTACGCAAGTGCGGGCTGGAAAAGGCCATTGTGGCCATTTCCGGCGGCATGGATTCGGCCCTGGTCTGCAGTGTGGCCGTAGAGGCCCTGGGCGCAAAAAATGTCACGGGTGTGCTCTTGCCCTCCCCCCACAGCAGCGAGGGCAGCGTCAAGGATGCCGCCGCACTGGCGGCCAACCTGGGCATACGCACCGTAACCATGCCCATCGGCCCCCTCATGGAGGCCTTTGCCGTGGCCCTCAAGCCTGGTCTGGACCTGTTCCCCCAGCTGCCCGGCGACGTTACCTTTGAAAATGTCCAGGCCCGCATCCGGGGCACGCTCATCACTTCGCTGGCCAACCGCGCCCAGGCCCTGGTGCTCAATACAGGCAACAAAAGCGAGGGGGCTATGGGCTACTGCACCCTCTATGGCGATTCCGTGGGCGCGCTGGCCGTCATCGGCGACCTGACCAAAACCCAGGTCTATGCCGTAGGCCGCTGGTACAACGCCCACCGGGGCCAGGAAATCATCCCCGAAGACATCTTTACCAAAGCCCCCTCAGCGGAACTGCGCCCCGGCCAGAAAGATTCGGACAGCCTCCTGCCTTATGAGGAGCTGGACCCTATTCTGGAAGACCTGCTGCTGCCTTCTGCGCCGGGCACGGCAAGGCTTGCGCCCCAACGCCTGGAAGTGCGGCGCAAGCTCTTTGCCGCCGAGTTCAAGCGGCGGCAGGAACCCCTGGCCCTGCACCTGAGCCGCGTGCCCTTCGGCGCGGCCTGGCAGACGCCCGTGGCCGGCCGTTACCGCCTGCCCGAAGCCTGATGCCTTACTACTGTAACCACCTTGCCGCGCGGGCGCGCAGGATTCCCCTTGAAGCCCGCCCCGCGCTGGGGTAAGAGCTAAGTGTTTTGTAACGACAGTTGCCTTGGAGGACAGCATGGCGGAAGCACCGGAAAAAAATCTGGCCCTGGACATTGTACGCATCACCGAGGCGGCGGCCCTGGCATCGGCCCGCTGGCTCGGCAGGGGAGACAAAGAAGCCGGCGACGGCGCCGCCGTGGATGCCATGCGGGTGAGCTTTGCCACCCTCAACATTGACGGCCTGGTGATCATCGGCGAGGGCGAAAAAGACCACGCCCCCATGCTTTTTAACGGCGAAAAGGTGGGCAAAGGCACTGGCCCCTGCCTGGACGTGGCCGTGGACCCCGTGGAAGGCACCAATCTGCTGGCCTACGGACGGCCCAACGCCATTTCCGTAGTGGGCGTGGCCCCGCACGGCAGCATGTTCAACCCCGGCCCCAGCTATTACATGCAGAAGCTGGTGGTGCCCCGCGAAGCCCGCGACGTGGTGGACCTGGACGCCCCGGTGAAAGAAAATCTCAACCGCGTGGCCAAAGCCCTGGACAAGAGCGTACAGGATCTGGTGGTTTTTGTGCTGGACAAACCCCGGCACAAAAAGCTCATTAACGACATCCGCGCCGCCGGAGCGCGCATTCAGCTGCAAACCGACGGTGATGTGGCCGGGGCGCTTA
Organism: Desulfovibrio legallii; assembly: GCF_004309735.1. Lineage (NCBI taxonomy): Bacteria > Pseudomonadati > Thermodesulfobacteriota > Desulfovibrionia > Desulfovibrionales > Desulfovibrionaceae > Desulfovibrio > Desulfovibrio legallii. The sequence continues at coordinate 33,599 of NZ_SIXC01000006.1, read as the reverse complement.
TGGCCGTGGACCCGCGCTCTGAAGTGGACATCATGATGGGCACGGGCGGTACGCCCGAAGGCGTGCTTTCTGCCTGCGCCATCAAGGGCATGGGCGGCCAGTTGCTGGCCCGGCTCGACCCTCAGTCCTATGTGGAAAAAGAGGCCATTACCGAGGCCGGCATTGACGTGCGTGAAGTACTCACCGTGCACGACCTGATCCGCAGCGACGACTGTTTCTTTGCCGCCACGGGCATTTCCGGCGGCGATTTTCTGCGCGGCGTGCGCTACAGCCCCCGCCACGCCGTGACCCATTCGCTGGTTCTGCGCGGCAAAACCGGTACCCTGCGGTATGTGGAATCCTACCACAACCTGGACCGGCTCACCAAATTCAGCGCGGTGCGGTACTGAATGAATAATAACGCTCTGTTCCGCCCCGGATTGGGGATCGCGGTAGGGGTCTGGCTGGCGCTCTGCGGCCTGCCTCTGCCGCCCTGCAGCGCCGTGCCGGAGGCTCAGGCCGCCGCACCGGCCAAAAAAAGCGCACCGCAGAAGGCCGCCCTTTCCGTCTATGAAAAACAGCCGCCGGTAACGGAAAAAGAACTGCTGCGTTTTCTGGACGTGCTGCCTCAGTTCCGCGCCTGGGCGCGGGCCGGCAATGAAGAGGCCCACCCTATCCTGCGCAACAACAAGGCGGATTTTCTTTACTCCCCCCAGGCAGCCGCCTGGGTGCAACAGCGCAATTGGGATCCCGTGCGCTTTTTCTGCGTCATGGGGCGCATGGCCGCGGCTCTGGCCATTGTGGAGGAAGGCAACGAAATGGGCGCACGCTCTCGTGATATGCCCGACGTGACCGATGACGAACTGGCCCTGGCACGCAAACATCTGGGCAGTATTCTCAAGGCCGGCAGCAGCGTGCCGCCCATCAGCCGCTAGAGCAGATTCCCTTTGAGAGTAGGCCTTTTCAAAGTCTGCGGCACGCTCGTTCCGGCGCTTAACCGCGTAGCGGCACAGCGGTGCTGTCTTTGCTCGCACTTCCTTTCGTCGTAACGGGCTGAGCTCCCGCGTCGCAACGGCTGCAGCTGCGCCTGCACCTCCGCAGCGGGCAGCTGCATACGCAGCCGCCAGGGCATTGCAACGTTGCAATGCCCTGGCAAAAAAGCCCTATGCCGTCAGGCCCAGATCCCGCAGCAGGTTATCCACCGCCATATGCCCCATGGCGGCGGTTGCTCCGGCAGTGGAAGCCGCGCAGTGCGAGCCCATGACAAGATTGTCCAGCCCGTACCATGCAGGGTCGGCCGGGGGTTCCTGGGCAAAAACGTCCAGGCCCGCGCCATAGATGCGATTTTCCCGCAGGGCGTCCAGCAGAGCCGCTTCGTCCACCAGTCCGCCGCGCGCGGTGTTCACCAGGATGGCCGTGGGTTTCATGCTCGCCAGGCGCGCGGCATTGATGCAGTTGCGCGTGGCGTCGGTAAGGGCTGTGTGCAGGGTGATGCAGTCCGCCTCACGGCAAATGCGGTCCAAGTCCGCGCGCTCCACGCCGTTTTCGGCGGCCCAGGCCGCATCCCAGACAATGTCGTGGGCCAGAATCTTCATGGCAAAACCACGGGCGCGGCGCACCACGCAGCGGCCCACGGCCCCCAGACCGACAATGCCCAGGGTCTTGCCGTAGAGATCCAGGCTGGTGATCTTGCTCCAGTCCTTCCGGCGGCAACGGCGGTCAATGAGGGCCGCACGCCGGGCCGCCATGAGCATGAGGGTCAGGGCGTAGTCGGCCACGGCTTCGCTGTTGGCCCCCACCGTGCGCGAAACGGCGATGCCGCGCGTTTTGCAGTATTCCAAATCAATATTATCCAGGCCCACGCCGTACTTGGCCACGGCGCGCAACTGGGGTGCGACGGTCAGCACCGAAGCGTCCAGCGGGTCCACGCCCAAAATGACGCCCTGGCAGTCGGCCAGTCTGACGCGCATCTGTTCGGCAGAAAGAATGCCGCCCGTGTCGTTGCGCAGCACGGTCAGCCCGGCATCACGCAGGCGGTCAAAAAGTTCGGGATTGGTTTTGCCGAAGGACCGGGGGGTCACAAGAACGTTCACAGGGTATACTCCTTCTGGAATGGTCGCGCCGGGACAGGCGTCGGCCGCGCGCTGCAGCAACCGCCTGTTGTGTTGCGCCAAAAATAGCGGATACGCCAACGCGCCGCCAGCCTTTTATGAAAGGCCGCCCACGCCGGTTCAGGCTTATCCTGCGGCGCTGCTTTGTCAACAGCCGGGCCCTTGCGGCTCTGGCCCGGCCCGTGTACAAAGAAAGAAAAACAGGATTTTTCTTATGAACGAAAAAACCGCCATTACCGCCACCTCCATGCCCCTGTTGGACAGTCTGGTGGAACGGCTCTGCCACCCGGATTCCCTGGACGCCGTATGGCACCGCCCGGCGCAAGGCGCAGCCATGCCTTCCCTCAAGGATCTGGCGGAAATTCTGGAGCGTCTGCGCGCCGCCATCTTCCCCGGCTATTTCGGCCCGGCCAACGTACAGCGCGAATCCATGCGCTACCACCTGGCCGCCAACCTGGACAGCATCTACCGCCAATTAAGTGAACAGGTGGTGCGCGGATTTTGCTTTGGCTGCGCCGGGCAAGCCACCCCTTGCACCTCCTGCGAAACCGACGGCCGGGACGCGGCTCTGACTTTTATGGACCGCCTGCCGGAGATTCGCCGCCTGCTGGCAGGCGACGCCAAGGCCGCCTACGAAGGCGACCCCGCCGCCACCAGCCCCGGCGAAACCATCTTCTGCTACCCTTCGCTGCGGGCCATGTTCCATCACCGCATCGCCCATGAGCTGTACAAACTCCAAGTACCGCTCATCCCGCGCATGATTTCGGAAATGGCCCACGCCAGCACGGGCATAGACATCAACCCCGGAGCAGCCGTTGGCGAGGAATTTTTTATCGACCACGGCACCGGCGTGGTTATCGGCGAAACCGCCGTCATCGGGCACAACTGCCGCCTGTACCAGGGCGTGACCCTGGGGGCCTTGTCCTTCCCCAAAAATGCCGACGGCACATTGACCAAGGGCATTCCCCGCCATCCCATTTTGCAGGACAACGTCACTGTTTACGCCGGGGCCACCATTCTGGGCCGGGTGACCATAGGCGCTGGCGCAGTCATCGGCGGCAACGTCTGGGTGACCCAGGACGTGCCTGCAGGCGGACGGGTAACCCAGGACCCCCCCCGTGACTGAAGGCCGTGCCCAATGGCAAAGCGGCGGGTGTAAGGCCCGGCCCTCCGGCTGGCGGAACCGCACAGGGGCCCGCCCCAACGGCAGGATCGGCGCGGGCCTGTGCGGCGGAGGCCTGGTTCTGCTGCTGGCGGCGACCCTGGCGCTCGCGGGCTGCGGCCAGAACGCGCGGGTGCAGGCCAAAGGCCAGAGCGTGACCAGCATTGGCGTGGGCAGCCGCTAAGGCTTCCGTGCGGCACGGGCGCAATCAGACCCCACCGCCGAGGCGCAAGGGCGCATGCTGCACAGTTAGAGCAGTTTACGAATGAAATGAGTTAATTGCTCTGCAAGGATTTTCTTGAAAATCCTTGCCACGAAATGCGAGAAGGCAGGCTTTTGCCTGCCGTAAGCGAGCATTTCAAGTGTTAAATACTCTAGAGCAATTACCTTTGAGAATATGTATTCTCAAAGTTTATGACACGCTCGGAATCAGAATATTCCGCAACGTCCAGACGACAAAAAACGTTTGCAGAGCAAAAAATCCAACGCCCGACATGGTTCAATCCGTGTCGGGCGTTGGATTTTTGTGAATAGAAAAATCAGTTAAACCAGCCGGGGGCAAATTCCTCGCGCGGGTCGTCCTTGTCCTTGGGGGGAGTTTTTGTCAACGGTGCCGTGTTGATGGAAAGCTGCGGCAAGAGCTTGCCGGTGAGCGCGCACATGCGGTAAGCGCCCACCAGAATATTGCCGTGGGCGGTTTCGGCCTGGGTTGCGGAGTTGTAAAGTTCGCTTTCGGCGTCCAGCACGTCCAGGATGCTGCGCCGGCCGATCTGAAACTGCTCTGCATAGGCCGTGCGCGTGTACTGGTTGTATTCTATCGCCTTGGAATAATGTTTGAATTGTTCCTGCGCAGCCTGGTAGTTGGTCCAGGTGCTTTCCATGTCCAGCTTAAGTTCGTCCATAAAGTTGTACATGGTCTGGCGGGTCTGGCGCACGCGGGCCGCGGCGGCGCTGCGTTCAGCCATGTCCGCCCCGCTGTTGAAGATGTTCCAGCGCACCACGCCCATTACGTCAAAACTGTAGACCCAGCGGTCGGAAGCGCCGCCCCGGTCCGTGTAGTTGGGGCCGGCCTCCAGGTTGAGCGTGGGGTACATGGCCGCATCGGCCAGCTCACGCTCACCGCGCGCTGCGCGAATATCCTGCAGGTAGGCGGCCAGTTTGGGGTTGTTCTGCTCGGCCTGGGCAATGGCGTCCTTGGGGCCGGAATAGAGCTCCGGCGGCAAGGACACAGGCTGCAGCCTGCCCATGGCCGGCAGCCCCGTAAGCCGTGTATAGGTTTCCTCTGCCACCAGCAGGGCGGCCTTGGCCTCGGAAAGGTTGGAGAGGGCCCGTTGCAGACGGGACTGGGCCTGGGTCACGTCGGCCGCGGTATCCGCCCCCAGGCTGGCGCGGTCCTGGGCCTGACCCACCAAGGTCTTGTGCCGGGCCACATTGCGCTCGGAGAGCGCCAGGATGTTGCGGCGGCGCAAAAGGTCGATGTGGGCGATGATGCCGTCCAGCGAAAGGGACGTGGCTGTGTCGAAAACACGGTGTTTGACCGATTCCAGCGTAGCACGGGCAGAACGCACGCGCGAACGGGTGGCAAAACCGTCCCAGATGGGCTGCACCAGCTGCGCGCTTACGTCCACCAGGCCCCACATTTGCGAATCAAGATCTTCGCTGCGGGTGGTGGAGTCGCTCAGCACGCTGCTGCCGGCACGGCCGGTCACGTCAACCCGGGGGCCGAAGCCCGCCTTGGCGCGATCCAGCTCATGCTCCAGCACCTGCCGGTTTTCCTGCATGCCGCGCAGGTTTCGGTGCGTACGCAACACGCCATAGACGGTATCTGTAACACTAAAAGGTTGTCCCGCAGGGGGCGGCGGCGGATATGCGGACTCGGCGCCACGGGCACCAGCAGGGAATAAAAACATCAAGCCAAGAAAAAAAACAAACAGGTGTTTCACGGTTCAGACTCCTGACAGGGGAAGCGTACCGCACAGCGCCTTCCCGCCTTGGGCCGCGTGCCGGCATGAGGCCCACATTCCGCCAATATTCATCAGGGAACGACACGCATATCTTTTAGATGATAATCATTCTTCGCATAAAAGGCAATTTCTTTTATGGAGAATTGTCTGTCAGACACAAAAAAGAAGAACTAACAAACTGTCAGGACTAATTTTTCTAGAAAAAGCCTCTCCGTACAGGCTCTGCACGCAGTAATATCTTATATATTATATTATATATTTGCAGTACAAGCACAAACGCCTGCGGACAGCGAAGGCCGCCGCAAACGGCGCTATGCCCCCTGCGCTGGCCCCCGGCCCTGCAGCAGCTCCAACATGTCCGCCGCCAGATTGCCGCTGCACAGGCCGGTCATTTCTCGCAGGCGCAGTTGGTTGCCGTGTTCCACAAAGGCATCCGGCAAGCCCACGCGCTTGATGCGCTGCCCGCGCAGCAGCCGGGCGTCGTTCCAGAACTCCAGCACGGCAGAACTGAACCCTCCGGCCAGCACGCCCTCTTCCACCAGCAAAATACGGTCGAATTCCTGAGCGATCCTGGTCAGCTGCTCTTCCGGCAGGGGCTTGAGCCACACGGGGTCAAAGACCAGCGGCCGCACCCCGCAAGCCTGCTCCACCTTGGCGGCAGCCTCCAAAGCGGGGTGCGCGCGGCTGCCCGCCGCAATGACGGCCAGGCCCTCCCCCTCCTGCAGCACCTCGCCCCGACCGGGGGTGAGCAGACGTGGTTCGCCCGCCAGTGCAACCCCATAGCCCGCGCCGCGCGGGTAACGCAGCGCGCAGGGACCGCCCAGGTCCAGGGCGGTGCGCAGGGCGTGACGCAGCATATCCTCATCGCGCGGGGCCAACAGGCGCATATTGGGAATATGCCGCAGGTAGGCTATGTCAAAAGCCCCGTGGTGGGTAGCGCCGTCCTCGCCTACCAGCCCGGCGCGGTCCAGACAGAAGGTGACGGGCAGATCCTGGATGCAGACGTCGTGCACCACCTGGTCGTAGCCGCGCTGCAAAAAAGTAGAGTAGACGGCCAGCACAGGCTTGAAGCCCTGACTGGCCAGGCCGGCGGCGAAGGTGACGGCGTGCTGCTCACAGATGCCCACGTCCACGAAACGATCGGGGAAGCGCTCCCGAAAGCTGTCCGTGCCCGTGCCTTCGGGCATGGCCGCCGTAATGGCGATGATTTTGTCGTCGCGTTCGGCCAGATCCACCAGGGTTTTGCCGAACACGGTGGTAAACGAAGGCACCGTGCCCTTGCTGGGCAAGGGTTTGCCCGTCTCCGGCGTAAACAGGCCCACGCCGTGGTAGAGGGTGGGGTTCTGCTCCGCCGGGGCATAGCCCTTGCCTTTTTGGGTGCGCACGTGCAGCAGCACCGGGCCGTCCTCAATGGCGGCGGCCATTTGCAGGTGACGGCGCAGGGCTGTGATGTCGTGCCCGTCCACCGGGCCGATGTAGGTGAAGCGCAAGGCCTCAAACAGCATGCCCGGCGTGAAGAAAGACTTGAAGCTCCACTCCCCGCGCTGTGCGTACACGGCCAGTTTCTGCCCGATGCGCGGGATGGAGCGCAGAAATTTGAGCACTTCACGGCGGGTCTGGCGCACCCAGCGGCGCGAGAGCGTGCGGCTCAAAAACAGCGAAAGCGCCCCCACATTGGGCGAAATGGACATTTCATTGTCGTTGAGCACCACAATGAGCCGCCGCCCCATGTGCCCGGCCAGATTAAGCCCCTCCAGCGCCTCGCCCGCCGTGAGCGAACCGTCGCCGATGACCGCCAGCACATGATGCCTGAGCCCGGCCAGATCCCGCGCCAAAGCCATGCCCAGGGCTGCGGAAATGGATGTGGAAGAATGCCCCACGCCAAAGTGGTCATACGGACTTTCCGAAGGCCGGGGAAAACCGGAAATGCCCCCCAAGGTGCGCAGAGTGTGGAATTGTCTGGCCCGACCCGTCAACAGCTTGTGGGCGTAGGCCTGATGCCCCACGTCCCAGACCAGCTTATCCTCGTCCAGATTAAAGGTGGCCAGAAGGGCCAAGGTCAGCTCCACCACGCCCAGAGAAGGCGCAAGGTGCCCACCTGTGTGCGAAACCACGTCAATGATGCGTTCCCGCACCTCCCCAGCCAGGCGGGTCAGCTCCGTATCGTCCAGACCATACACCTGCGCCGGGGAAGCGATGTCGTCCAGATGCAGCTCGTCAGCCATATCAGGCCGCCCTCTGCATCATATAGTGGACAAGTGCACGCAAAAAGTCCGCTTCCGCCCCGTCCAGTCCCTGCAGAGCCGCCTGGGCCTTCTCCACCTGCCGCCAGCCCAGCTCCCGGCTCTTTTCCAGCCCCACCAGGCGCGGATAGGTCATCTTGCCGTGGGCCGCATCGCTGCCCACGGGTTTGCCCAAGGTAGCCGTATCCGAAGTTTCGTCCAGGATGTCGTCCGCAATCTGGAAGGCCACGCCAAAGGCAGCGCCGTAAGCCGCCACGGCTTCCCGCACCGCATCCGAAGCACCGGCCAGCAGCGCGCCGCACACGCAGGCCCCGCGCAACAAAGCCCCGGTCTTGAGGGCGTGCACCTGACGCAGCTGCTCCAGCCCGATCTGCGGCCCGCCCGTATAGACCATATCCCACTCCTGACCACCCACCATACCGGACGACCCGGCCGACAAGGCCATCTCGCGCACAGCCGCCAGCACTCTTTCCGCGGGCAAGGGCGCGCGGCCCATGAGCAGAAAGGCGTCGGTGAGCAAGCCGTCCCCGGCCAGAATGGCCGTGGCCACATCAAAAGCCTTGTGGTTGGAAGGCCGCCCCCGACGCAGATCGTCGTCATCCATGCCCGGCAGATCGTCGTGGATGAGCGAGTAGGTGTGGATCATCTCAATGGCGACGGCAAAGGGCAACACACGTTCCGCCGCAAGCCCGCAAAGGGCTGCCGTGCTCAGGCAGAGCACGGGCCTGAGCCGCTTGCCCTCGGCCAGCAGACTGTAGCGCATGGCCTCCTTAAGCCGGGGCTGCACCTCCCTGTCATCCAGGCAGGTCGCCAGAAAGTTTTCCACCAGCCGCGCACGCGCACGCAGCACATCCTTCATGCTCTCCACAGTCAGCATCATTCGCTCTCCCCGGCGTCAGCCGCTCCCGCAGCGCCGCCGCCTTCCGTGCCGCCGGCGGCCCCAAAAGGCACGGCCTGACCGTCCTGCCACAGCTCCAGCTCGTGCCGGGCCTTTTCCAGCCGCTCCCGGCAAAACCGGGAACAGGCCATGCCCTCACGGTACAGAGCCATGCCCTGCTCCAAGGGCAGATCGTCCGACTCCAAAGCCGTGACTATCTCCTGCAGTCGGGCCATCTTTTTTTCAAAACTCTGTTCCTGATCGTCGCTCATGAACCACCGCCGGAAGGTTTTTTCTTTTTTCCGCAGGGTACACCTCAGGCGTACCCTGAACGGAGCAGGGGGAATCACCCCCAGGGGCGCTTTCCTGTCTGAAAAATTTGTACACCAGTTGCCCGCGGTTGTACAAACGCGCCGTGCGGCCTACTCCCCTCCGCGCCGCACCTGGCGCACTTCGGCCTCCAGGCTGCCGTCGGCCAGGCGCACGCTCACAGCCGCACCCGGCTGCACGCCCGCCACAGAGCGCAGCAAAGCCCCGTCCGGCCCGCGCACCAAGGCGTAGCCCCGGCGCAACGGAGCCTGTGGGTCCACGCCGCCAAGCTCCAGATCCAGCCGCTCCAGCCGACGTTCCGCAGCGGTGAGGCGCTCACGCCAGAGGCCGGTAGTCATCGCCGTCAGCCGCGCACGCTCCCGCCCCCATCCCTGCAGCAAACGGGGCAGGCTTTCCCGCAGCCGCGCTTGCAGAAACGTCAGCCGCGCTGCAGGGCCGTCCAACCGCCCCACCCGGCCAACGGTGCGCAGGCCCTGTTCCAGCCGCGCCAGGCGCAAAAATTTTCCTTCCTGCCAGCGCTGTCCGGCCCGACACAGGCCCGCGTCCAGCCCAGCCAGCCGCTCCTGCAGGCGGGCCTGCCGTCGCTGGGGCGCAAACCAGCGCAAGCCCTGCGCGCAACGCGCCAGCGCTTCTTCCCGGCAGCGCAGTTGCCGCCCCCAGGTCGTGGACAGACCTTCGGCCGTCAGGTCCAGCCGCTGCGCCAATTCAGTACGCAAGGGCCAGAGCAATTGCGCCGCATGGGAGGGCGTGGACGCGCGCAGGTCCGCCGTCAGGTCCGCCAGGGTCACGTCCACCTCGTGCCCAATGCCCGCCAGCACCGGCAGCCGGGAGCGGAATACGGCCTCCGCCACGCTCTCTTCATTGAAGGCCCACAAATCTTCCAACGAACCGCCGCCGCGGACAAGCACAATGACCTGCGCCCAGCCCTGCGCATTGGCTTCTTCCAGCGCGCGCACCAGAGAAGGCGCGGCCTCCGCCCCCTGCACCAGGGCCGGGAACAGGCGTACCCGCGCCCCACTGCCCCGGTTGGCCGCCAACTGCCAGAAATCGTGCACCGCCGCGCCCGTGGGCGAGGTGATCAGGGCCACGCGCTGCGGATCCCAGGGCAGCCCGCGCTTGCGCTCCGCCGCGAAATAGCCCAAAGCCGCCAGCTTGCGCTTGCGCTCCTCAAAAGCCTGGGCCAGAAGCCCTTCTCCGGCGGGCTGGGCCAGCTCCACCGCAAGCTGATACTGCCCACGCGGCGCGTACACGCTGATGCGCCCGGCGCAGAGCACGTCCAGCCCGTTGCGCAAAAGGTCCACGGGGGCAGGCCGGGGTGCGTCAAAAACCTCGCCCGTGAGCGGATCAAATGCCTGCCCGCCCCGCCCCTGCCGCTGCCGGAACCACACGCACTGCAGMTGCGCGTCCTGATCTTTGAGGCTAAAATAGACATGTCCGGAACCGGGCCGCGTAAGGTTGGTCACCTCGCCCCGCACCCAGACAAAAGGAAAGCGCCCCTCCAGGCTCCTGCGCAGCTCTTCCGTCAGCTCGCGCACGCTCAGAATGACGTCGGACATGGGCTCTCCGTGGAAGAGTAGTGTGGCAAGGCAAGGCCTTCCCGATTGGCCGCATGGGTCCGGATAGGTCCAGCCCCGATGAGGTCCAGGCTGGCCCAGGCGGGTCCGGGCTGGCCCGCATCTGCGCAGACCGGGGGCGAATACGTGGAATACACGTGCGGCGTTCCGTTGCGCCGGCGGGATAGGACGCCGGGCAAGGGGGCCTCCGCACGGAGGCCCCCAAACGTTACATTACAGCAGGGCCTTCCAGCCGGCGCGGACCTCATCGGCCCAGGCCCGGAAGGCTGCAGCCAGGCCTTCCAGAGGCAGTTCGCCCTTCTGCCCTGTGCGGCGGTCCTTGCATTCCAGCACGCCACGCGCCAGGCCCTTGCCGCCCACCACCAACTGCAGCGGAAAACCCAGCAAATCTGCGTCCTTAAACTTGACTCCGGGGCGTTCTTCCCGGTCGTCCAGCAGCACGTCCACCCCCATATCGCCCAGCATGGCGTAGACTTCTTCAACCTTGGCGCTCACGGCCGCGTCGCGCGGATCCAGGTTGAGCAGCATGCAGTCAAAGGGGCTGATGGCCGGCGGGAAGACAATGCCGTGCTCGTCATGGTTCTGCTCAATGGCCGCGGCGGCCACGCGGGAAATGCCGATGCCGTAGCAGCCCATGATCATGACTTTTTCCTTGCCGTTTTCGTCAAGAAAAACCGCGTGCATGGGTTCGCTGTACTTGTAGCCCAGCATAAAAATGTGGCCCACTTCAATGCCCTTGGTCAGCTCCAGGCGGCCGCCGCAACGGGGGCAGGGGTCCGCCCCGGTGATGGCGCGCAGGTCGGCCCAGGCCGTGACCGTGGCGTCGCGGTTCAGGTCCACATGACGCAGGTGCGCGTCGCCAGTGTTGGCTCCGGTCACATAATCCGTGCCGCCTTGCAGCTCGTTGTCAGCATAGACAGGCACATTCAGGCCCACGGGCCCGGCAAAGCCCAGGGGCGCACGGCTGGCGGCCTCCACTGCGGCAGCGTCGGCCAAGGCTACGTCCTGCGCCTTGAGCAGATTTTTAAGTTTGATGTCGTTGACCTGTCGGTCGCCACGCACCAGCACGGCCACGGTCTGCCCATCGGCCTTGAAGAGCATGGTCTTGACCACCTGCGCGGCGGGCACGCCCAGCAGGGCGGCCACGTCCTCGGCACTGTGCGCGCCGGGGGTGGGCACCTGCTCCGCCGGGGGGCAGACGGCCGTTGCGGGCGCGCCCTTCCAGAGCACCTCGGCCCGCTCCACATTGGCGGCATAATCGCAGTCATGGCAGAAGGCAATGGTGTCTTCGCCCGTATCCGCCAGGACCATAAACTCGTGCGAAAAATTGCCGCCAATGGAGCCGGAATCGGCCTCCACCGCGCGAAAGCGCAGACCCAGGCGTTGGAACAGGCGGGTGTAGGCCCCGTGCATGGCCCGGTAGCTTGCCTCCGCGCCCGCGTCTGTGGCGTCAAAAGAATAGCCGTCCTTCATGATGAACTCGCGCCCGCGCATGAGACCGAAGCGGGGGCGGATTTCATCACGAAACTTGGTCTGGATCTGATACAGACGCACGGGCAGCTGCCGGTAGGAGCGCACTTCGCCGCGCACCAGGTCCGTGATCACTTCCTCATGGGTGGGGCCCAGGCAGTAGTCGCGGTTGTTGCGGTCCTTAAAGCGCAAAAGTTCCTTGCCGTAGTRCTCCCAGCGGCCCGTTTCCTTCCAGAGGTCGGCGGGCTGGACCATGGGCATAAGCAGCTCCTGGTAGTCCGCAGCGTTGACTTCCTCGCGCACAATACGCGAAATTTTTTCCATGACGCGCAGGCCCAGGGGCAGATAGGTATACAGGCCCGAAGTGAGCCGCCGCACCATGCCCGCGCGCAGCAGCAGCTTGTGGCTGACCACCTCCGCATCGGCCGGGCTTTCCTTGAGGGTGGGGATGTAGCAGGCACTGAAGCGCATTAGTGTGATTCCTTTTCGTTGAGCAGTGATTGCAGTTCTTCCATAAAAGCCGCCAGCAGGGCTTCCTGCCCCTTGACCGAGCGGATGACCTCGCCCTTGCGAAAAATGACGCCCTTGTCCCGTCCGCCGGCCAAGCCCAAGTCCGCTTCGCGGGCTTCGCCCGGTCCGTTGACCACGCAGCCCATGACCGCCACCTTGATGTCCGCTGTGGACGTGGCCAGACGGTCTTCCACGGCGTGGGCCAGGGCAAAAAGGTCAATTTCCGTGCGCCCGCAGGTGGGACAGGAAATGATTTCCGGCCCGCGGGAGCGCAGACCCAGGGCGCGCAGAATCTCCCAAGCCACGCCCACCTCCTCCACCGGGTCGGCGGTGAGCGAAACGCGCAGGGTGTCGCCTATGCCTTCGTGCAGCAGAATGCCCAGCCCCACAGCGGACTTGACCGTACCGCGCATGAGCCCCCCGGCCTCGGTGACGCCGATATGCAGCGGGTAATCGCAGGCCTGGGCCAGCAGACGGTAAGCGGCTATGGTATCCAGCACCGAAGAGGACTTGAGGGAAATCTTGGTATCATAAAAGCCGCGCGCCTCCAGCATGCGCACATGGCTGAGGGCGCTTTCCACCAGGGCCTGCGGCCGGGGGCCGCCGTATTTTTGCAGCAGGCCTTTTTCTACCGAGCCGGAATTGACCCCCACCCGGATGACCGCGCCGTGGGCCTTGGCCGCGTCCACCACACGGTCCACGTGTTCCCTGGGGCCGATGTTGCCGGGATTAATGCGCAGGCCTTCCAGCCCGGCCTCCAGCGCGGCCACAGCCAGCCGATAGTCAAAATGGATATCCGCAATAAGCGGCAGGGGCGTGCCCGCGCGGATGGCGGGCAAGGCCGCCACGGCGGCCATGTCCGGCACGGCCAGTCGCACGGCCTCGCAGCCGCGCGCGGCCAGACGGGCGATCTGCGCCAGGGTGGCCGCCGCGTCCCTGGTATCGGTATTGGTCATGCTCTGCACCATCACGGGGGCGTCCCCTCCGATGGTCAGCCCGCCCAAGCGAAGGGCGCGGGTCTTACGTCTGCCCATGCTTCCCCCTGCGCCCGTCGGGGCGCTTTTTGCAAACGTATACTTTATGCCATTTCGCCCCGCAAGCCAAGTCCGCACCTGGAACACGTCTTGCAAGGTTCAGGGCACGGCCCCACAAGCAGGCGGATTTTTCCCCCGCTCAAGTTTTCGGCCGCGCCGCCGATAAGAGGAAAAGAACCCTTTTGAGGTGAATATGACGCATCCCTTCCTCCGCTGTTGCCTCTGCCGCTGTTGCCTCTGCTGCGCTCTGCTGCTTCTGCTGCCTGCCTGCGGCAGGCACGGGCCTTCCGCGCTGGACCCCGGCTATACGGATGCTGTGGAGATCAAGCTCAAAGCCCGCGAACTGGCAGATCAGATGCTCGCCACCATGCCCAATGACGCCCTGCAGGGCGTGGTGGCCATGCCCACGGCCTTTGTGGACCAGAACAACACCGCGCGCAGTTCCGCCTTGGGGCGTCTGCTGGCGGAATCGCTGTTCTACGAATTTAACCAGCGCGGCTTTCCCGCGCGGGAATACCGCCTGAACGGGGCCATATCCGTACAGGGCGGGCGAGAAGACCTTGCCCTGGCTGCGGACCAGATGGTCAGCACTGTGGGGCAGAAGTGGGCCGCCCTGGTGGTGGGCACCTACCATGTGGACAAAGACGCCACCTTTGTGAACGCCCGTCTGGTGCGGGCCAGCGATGGCCTGGTGCTGCGCACGGGCCAGCTTGTGCTGGTCAACACGGCCATTGTGGCCCGTCTGAGCCAGCCCGACGCCCCCAGAGTCAGGCCCGTAAGCGTGGCGCAGGCCGCCGCGCCGCGCAGACCCGCAAGCCTGTACACGCCCATGCAGTCCGTGAGCAGCGGCGTGGTGCCCATCCGACAGGGGCGATGAGGGAAAAACCATGCTGCGAACACTGCCGGTTCTTTGCTGCCTTGCCGTACTGCTTGCCGTCGCGTCCCCGGCGCGGGCAGACAGTCTCTCTGCCTATGGGGAACAGAGCGAACAAAACGCGGCGGCCCGCCAGGCCGCCAAAGACCATGCCGACTATTTGGCAAAAGCCAACAAATACAGCCTGCAATACCTGCAGGAGGCCCGCGAATTTCGCGTCGACGGCCGCTATGAGCTGGCCCGGCAGCGTTATTTGCAGGCTCTTTCCATCTGCGCCGACGACGCCACGGCGCAGATCATCCGCCGCGAACTGGAAGGCGTGGATCTTTTGCTGCGCACCATGCGCTGAGGTCGTGTCATGTACCGTTGGATTATTACCCTGCTCATGCTGGCGGCCCTGCTCTTTCCGCTTACTGCGGCCGCCGGAACCGTGCCCCGCGCGGCGGACAGCATCGCCAAGCAGATGGACGAGCAACTCATGATGCGCTACGCCGGGGACGACCCCGGCATGACCAGTAAGGAACGCAAATCCTTGGCCCGCGCCCGCATCATGATCTTGGGCACCACGCCCGCCAATATCAACAATCTGGAAGAATCCTCGCCATTGGCCCGGCAGATGACCGAAGAAGTGGCGCGCTGGCTCGTCAACGCGGGGTACCGCTTTCAGGAAATCCGCCGGGGCAGCGTCATTCGCTTTGACAAACAGCGCGGCGAGTTCTACCTCACCCGCGATGTGCGCAAGCTGGCCGCCGCCAGCGGCACGGGTCAGGCGGTGCTGGCCGGCACCTATGTGGTCAGCCGTGAGCAGGTGCGCTTCAGCCTGCGTCTTATCCATACTACCAGCGGCGAAGTGCTGGCCATGGGCACGGCCACCGTGCCCATTACCGACGACATGCGCAACCTGCTGCGCGACCGGGGCCCCGGCGCAGGGGACGGCCTCACCCCCACTGTGCGCACCAGGCTGCAGTAGACGCCTGTCCGCACAGAAGGCGAAAAACAGGACGTGCGTAACGGCAACCGCTGCCGCTGACGCCGTCGGCGCAAAAAAGGCTGTTTTTGCTCAAGCGGCGCGATCATGCGTCGTCCTCTGCCCCGAACCGCCCCGTGCCATCCCCTCCCGGCGGATACGACAGACCTGTGCCGCTGCGCATCCCGCACGCACACTCCCGCGCCGCAGCCACGCCCTCTGTCTTTTTGGGCTTCCCTTTTCCAGAAGTCGACAGACCTGGAATCATGGGGCGAAGCCACCTTGGACCGCCGAGTCTGCGAGGCGGGGGCTGGTGTCGCGAGGGTTGCCAAAAATAAGATTTTTTTGATGCCGGCAAGGAAGCGGTGGATTTTTGCGCGCAGCGGACTCACGTCCGTGAGCAGCAAAAAAACGCCGCTGACGCCGTCGGCGCAAAAAAGGCTGTTTTTGCTCAAGCGGTGCGATCATGCGTCGTCCTCTGCCCCGAACCGCCCCGTGCCATCCCCTCCCGGCGGATACGACAGACCTGTGCCGCTGCGCATCCCGCACGCACACTCCCGCGCCGCAGCCGCGCCTTGCCCTGGGCCGCGCTTGCGGCTATAACAGGCCCGCTTCGGCAAACTACACCGGCGCGGGCCGCGTGCCCCCGCACCGCAAGGAGACAGCATGTCGCTCAGCATCGGAATCGTTGGGCTGCCCAACGTGGGCAAATCCACCCTGTTCAACGCCCTGACCAAGGCGCAGAACGCCCAGGCCGCCAACTACCCTTTCTGCACCATTGAACCCAACAAGGCCACAGTGGCCGTGCCGGACGCGCGGGTGGACGCCCTCACCGCCAAGGCCCGCCCGCGTAAGACTATCTATGCCAGCGTGGACTTTATCGACATTGCCGGCCTGGTGCGCGGGGCCAGCAAGGGCGAAGGCCTGGGCAACCAGTTTCTGGGCAATATCCGCGAATGCGCGGCCATTGTGGAAGTGGTGCGCTGCTTTGAGGACGAAAACGTCACACACGTGGATGGCAGCGTAAGCCCCTTGCGCGATGTGGAAACCATTGAGCTGGAGCTGCTTTTGGCCGACGTGCAGAGCACGGAAAAACGCCTGGAAAAACTGCAGAAGATGGCCAAAGGCAGCAAGGAGGCCAAGGCGGCCGCCGAGCATATGCAGGTGCTGCTTGCCCACCTTAATGCGGGCAAGTCTGCGCGGGATTTCGCCCTGCCTGAACACGAGGCTTTTCTTGCGGCCTGGCGGGAATTGGGCCTGCTCACGGCCAAGCCCGTCATTTACTGCGCCAATGTGGACGAAGGGGCCGCCGCCGAGGGCAATGCCCTGGCCCGGCAGGTAGAGGACCTGGCCCGGACGCGCGGCGCGGGCTTTGCCCGCATCTGCGCCCGGCTGGAAGAGGAACTGCAGGGCCTGGACCCGGCGGAGCAGGCCGAAATGCTGGCCTCCTACGGTATTGAAAAAAGCGGCCTCGCCCGCATTATCCACACGGGCTATGCCACCCTGGGGCTGTGCAGTTATTTTACCGCCGGGCCGGACGAAGTGCGGGCCTGGACCATCCACAAAGGCTGGAAGGCTCCGCAGGCCGCGGGCGTCATCCACACGGATTTTGAGCGGGGCTTCATCCGGGCCGAAGTCATTGCTTACGACGACTATATGAGCCACGAAAGTGAGGCCGCCTGCCGCGCCGACGGCGTGCTGCGCGTGGAAGGCAAGGACTATGTGGTGCAGGACGGCGACGTCATGCACTTCCTGTTCAATGTTTAGCGCACGTACCCTTTAGAGCATTTAACACTTGAAATGCTCGCTTCCTGCAGGCAAAAGCCTGCCTTCTCGCATTTCGTGGCAAGGATTTTCAAGAAAATCCTTGCAGAGCCGTTAGCTTATTTCATTCGCTAACTGCTTTAGAAAGGGGCTTGGCAGAGGGCGCGCAGGATAAAATCTCCGGCTGGCAACCGCCGCTGCAGCAAGGGGGGCTTTCGCCCCCCTTTTTGCATCCAGGCCCACGCTCCCGCCTTAGGCCCGCTTCATCTTTTCAATCAATTCCACCAGGCTGCGGGCTTGCTCACGCAGAGCGTCCAGCTCCTGGTTCACGGCCCGCATATCTGCGCTGGTGCTGGCGGCGATCTGATTCACGTCCGCGATGGAGCGGTTGATTTCTTCACTGGCCGACGACTGCTCTTCACTGGCCGTGGCAATGGCGCGCACTTCGTCGGCGGTCTGTTCCACCATGCCCACGATTTCGCCCAAAGCCTCGCCGGACTTGTTGGAAAAGTCCGTGGCTTCAGCAATATTTTTGACGGATTCGTCCACCTGGCCGATGCTTCGGCCGGTGCTTTCCTGAATGGCGTGGATGGCGTTGCCCACGTCCGTGGTAGAGGCCATGGTCTTTTCGGCCAGTTTGCGCACTTCGTCGGCCACCACGGCAAAGCCGCGTCCGGCGTCGCCGGCGCGGGCCGCCTCAATGGCCGCGTTGAGGGCCAGCAGATTGGTCTGGTCTGCAATATCTGAAATCACGCCCATGATCTGATTGATGGCCCTGGCATGATCGTCCAGATCAGTCATGCCCTCCTTGAGGGCCAGGGATTGCCGCTGCACTTCCTGAATGCTGGACACGGCCTTGGAAACCACTGTGGCGCCGGTTTCGGCCTTGTTTCTGGCCGCGTTGGAAATGTCCGCCGCGCCGCCGGCATTCTTGGCCACCTCCAGCACGGTGGAGTTCATTTCTTCCATAGCCGTGGCGGTTTCGGACAAACGCCCTGCGGCGTGGTCCAAGGCCCTGGCGGTATTTTCCACCTTGGTGGCCATATCGTTGATGGAAGCGTTGAGCTGCTCCACCACCCCTTCTATCTGGTCGGCGGCGCTGATCATGCCCTCGCGCTGGGCGCTTTCGGCCCTGGCTTGAGCCGTGCGGGCCTCGGCCATGGCCTGCTCGGCCTCTGTTCCTTTCCGGCGGGCCGCCTCAGCCTGCGCAGCGGCCTCAGCCACCAGTTTGCGCAGATTTGCCTCCATGCTGCGCAGCGAATCGGCCAGCAAGCCCATATCGTCGCGGCTGTGCACGTCCAGGTGCAAATCGCCCTTACCCTCGGCCACGTCTTGGGCATAACGGGTAATTTGGGCCACAGGCGCACCTACCATCCGCCCCAGCACGACAGAAATGGCCAACTGCAGCACCAGCAGGGCACAGCCCACCATGATGGCCTTCTGGATGGCGGTTTTTTCCAGACTGCGCAGCACGTCAATGGGCATGCCCACAAACCACATGCCCACAGTCTTGCCGTCGGCGGCCTTGACCGGCCAGTAGGCGGAATTGTACGGCACGCCCAGAATGGAGTTGTGGGCATAGACGGTTTCGCCCCGCTCCAGCACGGCCTTGACAATGTCTTTGGATTCCAGCCTGGTGCCGATGACGCGCTTGCCGTCCCGCACAATGGTGGTCATGACGCGGGTATCGCCTTTAAAGATGGTCACATGAGAGCCGGTGACCTTGCCGAGCCAGTCCATATAGGCCGGCCCCACCAGCGAAACGCCGATGGAAATGCTGCCCACCAGACGGCCTTCGTACATGACCGGCTGGCTGGCCCGGATAGTGAAGGGCACTACAGTGCCCGCAACTACGGCCACGGCCGGCTCACCCTTAAGGGCTTTAGCCACGGTTTCCTGTTTGAGCACGCTGTCGCCGTATTTGGTGGCATGGCCGCGGGCCACCACCACCCCCTCGGCGTCGGTGATGGTCATAAAGTCCGATTTGGCCTTCTTCATGGCGGTCTGGCCCAGGCGGTAGGCCGTTTCATGATCTTTTTCCGCAATGGCGCGGGCCAGGCTGTCCTCGTCGGCCATGAGCGCGGCGCTCTGGGCAAAACGCTGGGCCGTGCTCTCGTTGGACATGCGCACCACCTGGCACATGCGCTGGATGCCCTTGTCGAGTTCGTTCTCAATGGGCGTTTTCATGAAATAGATAGAAACAAACAACACCACGCCGCAACAGGTGATCAGCGCGCCGAATAGCGAGCCCACATACTTGTGCATGAGCGTCCAACGCATGGGTTTACTCCTTGACTGTGCACGCAATAAACCGGCCGGTTTCAGGCCACGTCCCGGCCACGTACGCACGCGACTTTCCGGTAGCCCTTCGTACGCCGGAGGGGGGGCAGAACTCCGCCTGTCTGTTTCGGCCTGCCGTTCCGGCGCTACAGCACCCATGCTGCGGCAAGCCTTATCGTTCTTTTTTATTTTGTATTCGGCAAAACATTGGAAAGGAATAGGGCTCAGGACAAACTTTTCTCCTCATAACATATAAAAATAAATACTATTTTTAGTATAATATATTAATATTAAGTCAACATTACTTGACGCTTGTGCCCGCCGGGCCCAAGACCGCCACCAGTTTTTGTCCTGAGCGTACAATGTGATTTTTTTCTTTTTTTACGCCATTACAGCCGATAATGCAAAGACTTTCGGGCGGCTGGCCCACGCTGCGCAGCGCAATACGCCACAGCGCAAAATCAAAAGACGGCCGGCCCCCACTGCGGAGGGCCGGCCGTCCATATGTCCGGGCCAGCAGTCTTAGAGCATTTAACACTTGAAATGCTCGCTTACGGCAGGCAAAAGCCTGCCTTCTCGCATTTCGTGGCAAGGATTTTCAAGAAAATCCTTGGAGGGCAGTTAGCTCATTTCATTCGCTAACTGCTCTAGCCCATGTCTTCGGTCAGCACCATATGCCGCGCGGCGGCCGTTTCATCCAACCGACGCACAGGCAGGCCTTCCGGCGCGCGCGCCAGGCTTTCGGGGTCGCGTCGGCCCTGGGCCACAATATCTTCCAGGGCAGCCACATAGGCGTCCAGAGTCTGTTTGCTTTCCGTTTCCGTAGGCTCGGCCATAAGGCATTCGTGCACAATGAGCGGGAAATAAATGGTGGGCGCGTGGATGCCGCGCTCCAGCAAGGCCTTGGCTATGTCCAGAGCACGCAGCCCCTGTGGGGCCGAGGCCACGAACTCGTGGGCGCAGAAGCGGTCTTTGTAGGGCTCATCCAGCACATCTTCCAGCTTCTTTTTCAAGTAGTTGGCGTTGAGCACCGCATATTCTGCCGCGCGGGTCAGGCCCTCTCCTCCCAGACGCAGCATATAGGCCAGGGCTTTGACCACCACGCCGAAGCTGCCGTAAAACGGCCCCATATACCCCATGGACTGGGGCAGGTTGTAGTCCAGGAACAGGCTGCCGTCCTCACGCGCCGCCACACGGGGCGCAGGCAGGAAGGGCAGCAGGCGCTCGCTCACGCCCACGGGGCCAGCGCCGGGGCCGCCGCCGCCGTGGGGCGTGGCAAAGGTTTTGTGCACGTTGAGGTGCACCACGTCAAAACCCGCGTCTCCCACGCGCATCTTGCCCAGAATGGCGTTCATATTGGCGCCGTCGTAATACAGCAGGGCATCCACCCCGTGCAGCAGCTCCACAATACGGGGCAGATGGGTTTCCATAAGGCCCAGGGTGTTGGGGCAGGTCATCATGATGCCCGCCAGATCTTCGCCGTGTTCGGCTACAGCGGCGGCCACGGCCTCCGGATCCACCATGCCGTCGCGCGAAACCAGATTGACAGCTTCAAATCCCGCCAGGGCGGCCGAAGCCGGATTGGTGCCGTGGGCCGCATCAGGGATGAGCATTTTTTTACGGTTGCGGCCCTTGGCCTTGTGGTAGGCAGCAATAAGTTTCACGCCCGTAAACTCGCCGTTGGCTCCGGCCATGGGCTGGAAGGTGAAGGCGCGCATACCCGTCACCTCGCAAAGCAGGGCCTCGGCCTCGTAGAGGCACTGCAGCGCGCCCTGCACGCAGGCGGCCCCCCGGCCGGACTGGGCCAGCAGGGGGTGCAGGCGGCTGAAGCCCGGCAAGGCGGCCACATATTCCGTAAACTTGGGATTGTACTTCATGGTGCAGGAGCCAAGGGGATAAAAGTTGGCGTCCACACTGTAGTTGCGCTGCGAAAGCTCGGTAAAGTGGCGCACCACGTCCAGCTCCGAGCACTGGGGCAGCCGGGGCGGACGCGCGCGCAACAAGGCGGGGGGCAGCATGTCCGCCGCCCTGGGGGCGTCGCTTTCCTGGCGGCAGGCGCAGCGCCCGGGCACGGATTTGGCAAAAATAGTGTTCACAGCAGACCTCCCACGGCTTCGGCAAGCATGCCGATCTGCGCGCGGCTGTTCTGCTCGGTGCAGGCCAACAGCAGCACGTTTTCCATCTGGGGATAATACCGGCCCACGGCATAGCCCGGCACGCAGCCGTGGGCGGTGAGGGCCTCTACCACCCGGACGGCAGGCACGGGCAGGCGCAAGGCAACTTCTGTGCCGTAGGGCGCGTCGTTGAGCAGTTCCACGCCCTTGAGGGACGTAAGACGTTCCACGGCGTAGCGGGTGAGGGCCATATTATGTTCGGCCAGGCGGGTAAGCCCTTCCGGGCCCAGCAGACTCATGTGGATGAGCGCGCGCAAGGCGCAGAGGGCCTGGTTGGAGCAGATGTTGGACGTGGCCTTGGCCCGGCGGATGTGCTGTTCCCGCGCCTGGAGGGTGAGCACATAGCCCGTTTTGCCGTCCACGTCCGTAGTGCGGCCCACAATACGGCCGGGGAACTGACGGATATGCTCCTTGCGGCAGGCCATAAGCCCCAGATAGGGGCCGCCGAAGGCAAGGGGCAGACCCAGGCTCTGGCCCTCGGCCACGGCCACGTCCGCGCCCATTTCGCCGGGGGTTTTAAGCACGGCCTGCATGACCGGATACACGGAAATGATGCCAAAGGCCTTATGCGCGCGCGCCGCGGCAAAGACCTCGGTAAAATCCGTCACCGCACCGAAAAAGTTGGGGTTCTGCACCAGCACGGCGGCGGTCTGATCGTCGATGGCGGCCTTGAGGGCCTTCACGCGGCTCACGCCCCGCTCCTGACGCACGGTTCTGAGCTCCACGTCCAGGCTGGAAATGTAGGTGGCCAGCATGACCCGCCAGATGGGGTTCACGGCTTCGTCCACCACCAGTACGCGGCGTTTGGTGCTGCGCACGGCCATCATGGCCGCCTCGAACAGCGCGGATCCGCCGTCATAGACCGAAGCGTTGGCGCAGTCCATGTCCATCAGCCGGCTTACGGCCGTCTGGAACTCAAAAATGGCCTGCAGCGTGCCCTGGGAACATTCGGCCTGGTAAGGGGTGTAGGCGGTGTAGAACTCGCTGCGCCCGGCCAGGGCGTCCACGGCCTTGGGGATGTCGTGGGCGTAGTAGCCCGCACCCAGAAAGGACGTGAGGTCCGTACGGTTGCGGGCGGCGAGATCCTCAAAATAGGCGCACACGGCGGCTTCACTCCGCCCCTTGGGCAGATCGAACCGGCGGGGACGCATGCTGGCCGGGATGTCGGCAAACAGGTCGTCCAGCGCGCGCACGCCCACCACATCGAGCATTTCCCGCAGCTCTTCAGGCGTGTGGGGGATATACGGCATGGTTGCTCCTTGCGCAAACGGCGCGGCGCAACAGAAAGCCGTTGCGCCGCAGCATATGGGTGACAAAACTTTTTGCGGGGGAGAAACGTGGGGAGGAAACGTCCCTCCCCCGCACTCCTCCCCCGAAACGGTTGCCGTTGGTGCACAACGCCGCAGAAAACCGCAGGGGAAAACCTGAGTCCTTGCGGACGCGCCGTCGCCACAAAGGGGGCATTGGGGCTGCAGCCTCTGAACCGACGGGGGCGGCAAAAACGCTAGTGGGCCACGGAAGCGCAGTACGCTTCATAGGCCGCCGCATCCATGAGCCCGCCGGGCTTGTGGTCCAGCCTGACCCGCAGTAACCAACCCTGGCCGTAGGGATCGCTGTTGCACAGCTCCGGATTGTTTTCCAGAGCCGCGTTAACGGCCGTTACCGTGCCGGAAACGGGCGAAATAAGGTCGCTGGCGGCCTTGACCGATTCTACGGTGCCGAATTCCTTGTCCTCGCCCAGGGCGTCGCCCACGGCGGGCAGTTCCACATAAGTAATGTCGCCCAAAGATTCCTGAGCGAAAAAGGTGATGCCCACAACGGCCTCGTCGCCTTCCAGGCGGGCCCATTCGTGGCTTTGGCTGTACAGAAGATCTGTGGGATTGCTGGCCATGTTCTGCTCCTCAAAAAAACTGAAGTTCACGTGCCGCCGTTGCGGCGGGTTTACGCCAATTTCTGCCTKGCCGTGCCGGCCTTGTAGAAGGGGATATCCGCCTTCACGGCAGGCAGTGCCGTTTTTGCGGCATGGACCACAAAATGTTCGGCCCCCACGTGGGACGCGTCCACCCAGGCCAGGGCAATGCCGTGACCCAGCGATGGGGCGAAAGAGCCGCTGGTCACCTGGCCCACGGGCGTGCCGTCGGGCAGGGTCAGGGCGTCGCCGTGCCTGGCGGCGCGGCGGCCTTCAAGGCTCAACGGGGTGAGCACCTGGCGCACGGTCTGCGCGCCGATCTTGCCCACATAGTCGGCCGCGCTGGTAAGCATGCGCCCCATGCCCGCTTCCGCCGGGGTATGCTCCGCGTCCAGGTCGTGCCCGTACAGGGGCAGACCGGCCTCCAGGCGCAGGGTGTCGCGCGCGCCCAGGCCAACGGGTTTGACCCGCGCGTCGGTCAGCAGATGCTCCCAGAACTCCACGGCTCTGGCGGCAGGCAGGTACAATTCGTAGCCCAGCTCGCCCGTGTAGCCTGTGCGGCTCACCAACAGGGGCTCGCCCTGCCACTGGGTTTTGCGGAAGGCAAAATAGCCAAGATCATGAAATTTTTCGCCCAGGGCCTGCTCCAGCACAGCCAGAGATTCCGGCCCCTGCAGGTCTACTTTGGCCGTGTCTGCAGAAACGTCGGTAAGCCGCACGCTCTGGGGCAGGCGGGCGCGCAGAGTGGCAAAATCGCCCGCGGCGCAGGCGGCATTGACCACAGCCATGAAGGAATCCGGCCCAAAGCGGTAGATGATGCCGTCGTCCAACACGCCGCCCGCTTCGTTAAGGATAAAGCCATAGCGACATTTGCCCGGAGCGAGCGTCTGCAGGTTGTGGCTGACGGCCTGGGGCAGGGCCTGGTCCGCACCGGCCCCTTCCACCAGAAATTCGCCCATATGGCAGATGTCAAACAGTCCGGCGTGTTGGCGGGTGTGCTGGTGCTCAGCCAGAATGCCCTCGTATTGGATGGGCATAAGCCAGCCTGCAAAAGGGGCCATTTTGGCTCCGTGCGCCTCGTGCCAGGCGGTGAGCGGCGTGCGCAGTTCCGACATGGGAGCTCCTTGAAGTTGCATTGAACCGAAAGCCGCGCGGTCTCTCCGGCGGCAGCGGCATGTTAGCACCCTGGCCGCCGGGGCACAAGACGCCGTCACAAAAAAAGGGGCCGGGCCAGGGCGGGCACGGACCGCAAAGGGCAGACTCTCTGCCCATCACACAGCGCTTTCTTTGCGGATATGTTCCCGCCGCGTCAAGCCGTTAGAGCATTTAACACTTGAAATGCTCGCTTACGGCAGGCAAAAGCCTGCCTTCTCGCATTTCGTGGCAAGGATTTTCAAGAAAATCCTTGCAGAGCAGTTAGCTCATTTCATTCGCTAACTGCTCTAGCCCTGTGCCGGACGCCAGGTCCGGATTTTTTTGCGGACGGCCCCACTGCCTGCCGCGCCTGCCGCACCACCGGGGTTCAGTCCGCCACCGGCCGCAAAGCGCGTGCGCCGCCGTGTACGTCAATATGATGCAGCATGACGCCCAGCACGCCTTCGATATCCAGGTGGGACGTATCCACCACCAACGCGTCCTGGGCCGGGCGCAGGGGGGCCACGGCGCGGTTGCGGTCCATGGCGTCGCGGCGGCGGATCTGGTCCGTAAGGCTGTGCAGATCCGCGCTCTGTCCCCGATTTTCCAGGTCACGCAGACGACGCACCGCGCGCACCTCCGGGTCTGCATCCAAAAAAAATTTGAAACGCGCGTCGGGAAAAACCACCGTACCCATGTCGCGGCCTTCGGCCACCAGGGGAGCGCGCTCGCCCATACGCCGCTGGATAGCGCGCAGGGCCTCGCGCACCACGGGCACGGTGGCGATGCGCGCGGCCAGCATGCCCACGACCTCGGTGCGCACCTCGCCCCGCACAGGCACATCATTGCAGAACAGGGTGGAGCCCCGCCCGGCCCCGCTCAGACGAAAGGCGTACTGCCCGCAACGGGCGCGCAGTTCCTCCTCGGGCAGAGTTTCCGCGCCCGGCCCCAGCTTGAGGGCCAGACACCGGAACATGGCGCCCGTGTCCAGATAGGCCAGCCCCAGGCTTTCGGCCATACGCCGGGCGAGCGTGGTTTTGCCCACGCCGGCGGGACCGTCCAGAGTCACTATGGGAAGGAAAACGCTCATGCCGCGCCTCCCCGGCCGTGGGTCGCCGTCAAGACGTCGTCCAGGGCATTAAGGAAAACGCGGTTTTCCCGCGCATCGCCCACGCTTACGCGCAGCAGATCGGGCAGACCGTAGCTGGTCAGGGGGCGGATGATGACGCCGCGGCGCAGCAGTTCCTCAAAGCAGACCGCCGCAGCGGGCGCGCCTTCGGGCAGGCGGAACATAAGGAAGTTGGCCGCGCTGGACCACACGGTACAGCCCAGAGCCGTGAGCCCCACAGTGAGCGTGTCCCGCCCGGTGTGCACAGCTTCCTGGGTGGCGGCGTAAAAGGCGCTGTCCTCCAGAGCGGCCAGGGCGGCCTCTTCGGCCAGGATATTGACAGAAAAAGGCAGACGCGCGCGCCAGAGATAGTCCGCCAGCTCGCGCGGCAGCACGCCGTACCCCAGGCGCAGGCCCGCCAGACCGTACTGTTTGGAAAAAGTCCGCATAAAGGCCGCGTTTTCCGGCAGTTCGCCGCTTTCAAGCAGCGAAGCCCCGGCCGGGTCCGGCGCAAAATCCATATAGGCTTCATCCACCACCAGCAGGCATTGGGGGGCGCGGGCCGCCAGCTCGCGGGCCAGGCGGGCCACATCCGCGCGGGGGGGACAATAGCCTGAGGGATTGTCGGGCGTAGTCACAAACATAAGCCGGGTGTGCTGGTCCACCAGGTTGAGCATGCCGTCAAAATCGAAGGAAAAATCCTCGCGCAGGGGCTGGCGGCGCGCCTCCACCCCGCAGATCTGCCCCTGGATGGGATAAATGCTGAAGCAGGGCCGGCAGCAGACCAGATTATCCCGCCCGGGCACGGCCAGTACCCGGATGAGCAGGTCCAGTATTTCGTCCGAACCGTTGCCCACCACTATTTGCGCGGGGTCCACCTGATGGCGGCGGCCCAAGGCGGCGGCCAGGCGCGGGTTGCCGCCCTGAGGATAGCGGAAGGCCCCCTCCGCGTGACGGCGGACGGCCGCCACGGCCAGGGGCGGCGTGCCCAGGGGATTTTCGTTGCTGGCCAGCTTAATGACCTGGGCAAGACCGTATTTTTCCTGAATTTCTGCAATGGAAAGGCCGGGCACATAGGGCTTGAGCCCGGCAATTTCCGCCCGGACGCTGCTGGGGGTCATGGAAACTCCAGTTTGGCTGAACAAAGGCAGGCCCCCGGCGGGCGGGGGCCTGAACAAAAACGGACGTCTGCTCAGGCAGCCGTCAGAGCAACTTCAAAGTGAAGCTGCCCTAGTCCTCAAGATCCGTAGGCCGCACAGTCAGCACGGGCATGTCGGCGTTCTTGACCACCTTTTCAGCCACGGATCCGAACAGGATGCGGTCAATGCCTTTGCGGCCGTGGGTGCCCATAACTATCAGATCTACCTCTTCTTCCTTGGCTCGGCTGAGAATTTCCTCGGCGGCGTAGCCAATAAGCACCTGGCCCTTGGCCTCCACGCCCGAAAAATTTTCGGCGACAAAAGATTCCATGGACTTTTCCGCGCCGGTGACAATTTCGCCCACAAAGTTCTCAATAGTGTTGGGCGGCACATGAAAGCCCACATACTGGCTCAAGGAAGGCGCGGTATACACCACCAGCACACTGGCGCCCAGTTTTTGGGCCAGCAGAAAAGCGTATTCGGCCACGTCCTTGCTGTGGTCAGAAAGGTCTACGGCGCACAGTATCTTCTTGATTTCCTTCATGGCAAACTCCTGTTCTCGGAACGCAGAGAGGTTTTTCACAAGGTCGGGACGACGCGGTTCGCCCCGCCTCTACAGCACGAACCGCCGCTCACGGATTTTTGCCTTTACCTGGAGTAAATCGTAGGGGTTTTTACAGCGATATACAAGTCTTTTCCATAGAATGGCGGCGGAAGGGAAAAATTTTCCCCTTAGGGGCAAGCCGATGTTGCAAAACCGGGGGCTTATGTCTAGACTTATTTCTGGCAAAGTTTTTGCATTTGCCTGCCCATACGGCAATGCCAACCCCTGGAGGCGTCATGAAGATTCAGAACGAACAACTGGAAGCCCTGCTGCGACAGCAAGAGCTTGCCGCCAGGGCCGCCGCTGGACAGAAAAGCGACGGCAACGCCTTTGCCGCCGCCCTGGCCGAACAGCTGAGCCCGACAGAAGACACGTCCGCCGCGTCCGCTCAGGTGGGGCAGACAGCCCAGGCCTCTCAGGCCGCGCTGATCAGCCAGATGTTGCTGGCCGAAGCGCCCGACGCCCAGGCCGCCACCGCAGCCGCAACTGCCTCCCCCGAACTGCCAGGCCTGGAGAACGCCGTATCCCAGGCCGCCGGCACGCTGGATATGTGGGACACCTATGTGCAGACCCTGGGCGCCGGAGATCAAGGCTCTCTGAAGCAGGCCTACGAGCTGCTGCAGGGCATTGACGGGCAGGTCGCCGCGCTGAAGGACAGCACTACGACCCTGCGCGGGCAGAGCTCTGGCTTCGACTCCCTGCTCAACGAACTGGAAGTGCTCACCACCACCGAGAAAATCAAGTTCAACCGTGGGGACTATCTGATCTGAGCTGCGACCGCCCTTTTCAAGCGGCATCCCGCAAACGGGCCATCGGCAATGCCGACGGCCCGTTTGTTTTGCGCACACAGGGGTTGCCCCACGCCGCAAAAACTCTACACCTAGAAAGATTACTTTTGCGAATATATGTGCCCAACGTTTACGGACACCCGTTCCGACGCTGACCCGCGCAAATGAATTGCGCTTGCGCCTCAGCGGCGGGCGCCTGCTTTCGCAACCGCCAGGCATTGCAACGTTGCAATGCCCTAAAAAGCTGCGGCCCCGACGCCGGGGAGCATCGAGGCCGCAGGGGTTGAGGTTGGCGTGTTCAGGAGGGGTTTGTGTCCATATGGCCGGACAAGGGGGGAAGTTTCTCAGGGCCGGACCTGCAGGGGCATTGCATCCGGCCCGTGGCGACGTCGGCGGGGATCAGCGCTCGTCGCTGTCAGGGCCATAGCCGGGGCCCATCATGCCGCCGTAGCCGCCGTAGCCCATATGACCGTAGCCGTGCGAGCCGTAGCCCATGTGACCACGCGGGCCGTAGCCGGGGCCCATCATGCCGCCACGCGGGCCATAGCCGCCGCAAGGGCCAAAACCGCGGCCCATCATGCCCATGCCGCCCATGTAGGGGATGCCCTTATCCTGCATCTGCTTGCGCATGTCGGCATCGGCGGCGTAAAGTTTGTTGCTGATGTCGGTCAGCTCCTTGCGGACGGACTGCACCTTGGCGTCATCGTCCTTGGCGCCCGCCGCGTACAGCGCCTCCAGTTCAGACTGTTTGGCCCACTGCATCTGCATGAGGGGCTGCATCTTCTGACCATACTGCTGGCCCAACTCCTGCATAGCTGTCATCTGTTCTACCGTAAGGCCGCCGGGGCCACCCATATAATGGGGCCGGGCCGCCGCCATGCCGGCAAAAGCCAGCGTGGCCGCCAGGGCCAGAGAAAGCGTCACTATGCTCATCCGAGTCTTTTTCATGGTCGTATATCCTTTGTGTTTTTGCGGCCGAGGCCGCGCATCATAAAAAAACGTTTCCTCACCGGCGGGAGCCTGGGCCCCCTGGCGGGGGGGCCTGCACGGCGGGCGGGGTCCAATACCCGTCACACCCGCCGTACCGACCCGGCCCCGGTGCTCCGTGGCAGCCGCTCAATAAGGCCGCTGCCAGGGCCAGCAATCCCAACAACACTGTGCCGCGCATTCCCATAGTTTCTCCGCTGGTCCGCGTGCCGTGTGGGGTTAGAGCACTTTTTTGAGGTTTTCAAACTCCTCCAGGCTTATTTCGCCTGAAGCCAGCCGGCGCTTGAGGATTTCCAGCGAATCGCGCC
This sequence comes from Desulfovibrio legallii, assembly GCF_004309735.1. Classification (NCBI taxonomy): domain Bacteria; kingdom Pseudomonadati; phylum Thermodesulfobacteriota; class Desulfovibrionia; order Desulfovibrionales; family Desulfovibrionaceae; genus Desulfovibrio; species Desulfovibrio legallii. The sequence goes on along the minus strand of NZ_SIXC01000006.1, from coordinate 4,309 downwards.
GGTCGCCGTGATTTTGCCGGCGGGAATTCACCAAGCCGTAGATGAGCCATCCCGCCAGGACCAGCAGCAGGAGCATGCCCAGCATGCCCGGCCAGCCGCCTCCGCCCATAAATCCATCTGAAAAGCACCCGAACATATATTAATCCTTGCAGCGGCAGTTTGCGTCGTCAGCCACGGCCCTTTGCCGTGTCCGACCGCTGTGCGCCGCCGTTGCCAGACATACAGCAAGGGGCGTGCCAATAGCCCAAATATTAGCACAACATATTTAAATAAAAGATAAAACTACAACAGCAGGACATGAGCGCAGCACAAACAGAATCCTGGGTGTTGTCCTAATTTTACCCACATTCGAGCTACGCTATCCAAAATTTTCCAAACATCTTGCCATGTGCGTAAAAAATACCTATTGCAAGGAGAGCCTGCGGCGCCATGCCCCGTGCGCTGCCATTCTTACACGCCCCGGCCGTGAAGCCGCGGCCGAGGACATACCATGCGAGCGATGTTGTCTTCTCCCCGCTTTTTGCGGCTACGCGGCCTGTCCCCGTGGATGCTGCTGGGCATGGCCCTGATTCTGGGCGCCGCCGTAACAGTGCTTTCCGTCCGCAGCAGCCAGCGGGAACGCGCGGCCATGATCCACAATATGGTGGACAGGGCCGAGGCCCTGATCTGGGCACTGGAGGCGGGCGGGCGCTCCGGCTTCTGCCGCCCTGCCGATAATTTTCGCAGCCTGGAGCCCCTGCTCATGGAAACGGCCAAACAGCCGGGCATCGTGTTTATGGCCGTGGCCGGCAACGGCGGCCTTATGCTGGTCCACAACGACGCGGCAACCCTCACGCCGGAACAGGCCGCCGGAGTCCTGCCGCCGCCGGAAGAAGTGGGCGACCGCCCGGCCTGGCGCGTGCGTCAGTGGGGAGATCGCAAAATTTTTGAAGTCTACCGGCTGTTTGCCCCTCTGCAGCCCGAACACGCCACACATCCGGGCAACGGCATGGGCCGGGGCATGGGGCATATGCGCGGCCGCAGCATGGGGCCAGGGCTCGGCCTGGAACCGGGCCGCAACCCCGATGCGCAGAACGCCCCGGCAATCCCGCAAGAGCGCGGCGTCTGGCCGCCCCCGCCGCCAGGAAGCATCCTTTTGCCGCAGGTGCGGCGCACGCTTGGCCTGGCCATGGTCGGGCTGGATATGCGCCCGTTTGAGGCAACCCTGGCCGCCGACCGCCGCAACACGCTGGTCAGTGCCGCTCTGGTGGCAGCGCTGGCGTTGGCCGCCGTGGTTTCCCTGTTCTGGGCCCACAACTATCGCCGTTCGCGACGCCTGCTGCGCGACCAGCGGGCCATGGCCGCGGAAGTGGTAGCCAACCTGCCCTTGGGGCTTATCACCAGCGACCCCGCCGGTGGCGTCGCCCTCATTAACGCCACGGCTCTGGACATGCTGGGCCTTGTGCGCGATCAGGCCGTGGGCGCGCCCCTGCGCGGCCTGCCAGGTCTGGACTGGAACGCCTTGGCCCATGAGCTGACCAAAAAAGGGAAAATCCCCGACCGCGAAGCCCGCCTGCATCTGCCGGGGCGCGATCCCACCGCCGTTAGCCTGAGTGCGGCCGCCGTGCGCAACGAAACAGGGGTCTTCCTGGGACATGTCTTTGCCGTGCGCGACATCACTGAAGTCAAACGCCTGCGGGCCGAGGCCCAACGCCACGACCGGTTGGCCGCCCTGGGCAACCTGGCCGCAGGCGTGGCCCACGAAATCCGCAACCCGCTGAGCACCATCAAGGGCGTGGCCGTATATCTGGCTCGCCGACTTACGCCTGGAGGACGGGAGGAAGAAGCCGCCCGGCGCATGGTGGACGAAGTGGACCGGCTGGACCGGGTCGTTTCCGAACTGCTGCAGTTTGCCCGGCCTGCAGCCATGCCCCGCAGCGACGGAGACGTACGCGCGGTGATCCGGCACGCTTTGCGCCTGGCAGAAGCGGATCTGCAGGCCAAGAGCATACGCGTGACAGAGGATCTGCCGCCGGACTTCCCCAACGTGCCTATCCACGCCGAGCGCCTGACCCAGGCCCTGCTCAACCTCTTTCTTAATGCAGCCCAGGCCATGAGCTCTGGCGGCACGCTGCGAGTCTGCCTTACGCCCCTGCCGGGCAATGCGTTGTATCGCATCACGGTCACAGACACAGGGCCGGGCATTGCCGAGGCGGCCCTGTCTTCCATCTTCACACCCTACTTCACCACCAGGCCTTCGGGCACGGGGCTGGGGCTTTCCATTGCGCTGCAGATTGTAGAAGGCCTGGGGGGTCGGCTGCATGCGGCCAATGTGGGCGGCACGCCCGGCCAAGGCGCGGAATTTACCCTCATTCTGCCTCTGCGTCCGAACACTGACGCCAACGATGCGAATATGGAAGATGCAGACGCGAACCGGAGCGCAACCCCGGTAGCCACGCCCCACGAACCGCCGGAAAAGGAACAGTCATGAACGCCAAAACATCCATCCAGCTGCTGGTGGTGGACGACGACCGCAACCACCGCGAGATGCTCCAGGCGCTACTGGAAGAATGGGGCTACGCCCCCACAGGCCTGGACAACGGCGAGGCCGCCGTGGCCCTCTGCCGCGAACGGCCCTTTGATCTTATCCTGATGGATGTGCGCATGGGCGGCATGAATGGCGTGGAGGCCACCAGGGCCATCAAGGCCTATAATCCGGCCATTCCCATTCTGATCATGACGGCCTACTCGGATGTGGCCGGGGCGGTAGAGGCCCTCAAGGCCGGGGCCTATGACTACCTGACCAAACCTCTGGCCTTTGACGTGCTTAAGCTGGCCCTGCAGCGGGCCTTGGACCACGCCACGCTCAAGGACGAAGTGCGCAGCCTGCGCCACGAACTGGCCTCAGCTTTCGACGCCCGGCAGATCATCGGGCAAAGCCCGGCTATGCGCCAGGTGCTGGATCTGGCTGCGGCCATCGCCCCTTCCGAGGCCACGGTGCTTATTACCGGCGAATCGGGCACGGGCAAGGAAGTGATGGCCCGGCTTATCCACACCAACAGCGCCCGCCGCAACGGTCCCTATGTGGCCGTCAACTGCGCGGCTCTGACGGAAACGCTGCTGGAATCGGAACTTTTCGGTCACGAAAAAGGCGCGTTTACCGGTGCGGAAAAACGCCGCGAAGGCCGTTTCATGACCGCCCACAAGGGCACCATTTTTCTGGACGAGATTGGCGAAATTCCCCTTTCCATGCAGGTCAAGCTGCTGCGCGTCATTCAGGAGCGGGAAATCCAGCGTGTGGGCGGCGACCAGCCCCTCAAGGTGGACGTGCGCATTCTGGCCGCCACCAACAAAGACCTGGCTCACGAAGTGGCCGAAGGGCGCTTTCGCCAGGACCTCTACTACCGCCTCAATGTGGTGGCCCTGACCTTGCCGCCCCTGCGCGATCGCCGGGAAGACATCCCTCTGCTGGCCATGCACTTTCTGAAACTTTTTGCGCAGCGCAACGGCAAAACCGTCAAAGGGTTCACCCCCACGGCCATGGACCGGCTGCTCAAGCACAGTTGGCCCGGCAATGTGCGCGAACTGGAAAACGCTGTGGAGCGTGCCGTAGTGCTGCTGGTGGGCGACTATGTCAGTGAAAGAGAGTTACCGCCCACGCTCATCGCTGCCGAAGACCCCACCCGCACTGCGACCCGGCCGGACTTCGCCCACATGACGCTGGAAGAAATTGAACGCCTGGCCGTGCAGGACACCCTGGAGCAGGTGGGCGGCAACAAAAGCGAAGCTGCCCGCCGCCTAGGCATCAACCGTAAAACGCTGCTGGCCAAACTCGGCAAATAGGATGATGACGAAAACCGCCCAATGCAGAGGCGCGAGGCATTGGAGGACTATTTGGCGACGGCCTGCTCTTCTGCACGGTGCTTGCCGCCCCGGCATCTTTGCATGTGTCGCTCGCAAGTCCCACGCCAGCGCCTTGAGGCCCAGCCCGTGCATAACCATTTGGCGGCTACACAATGGGGACCACCTCTAACACTACCCATTGCCGGGTGGCGGCTTACGGGCAAGGACAGCTGGTCAGTGCGCGGGCAGCGCACAAACGCAACGAGTACCGCGCACAACCGCAACGAGAACAGCGCACAAAAACAAACGCCCCTCGCGCTGTTGAGCGGCGAGGGGCGTTTTGTGAGCAATCTTTGGCGACGGCCTACTTTCCCACATGACGTTATGCAGTATCATCGGCGATGGAGAGCTTAACTACCGAGTTCGGAATGGGTTCGGGTGTACCCTCTCCTCCATGGTCACCAAAGAAATTTGTCAAAAATATAAT